>JAFGAF010000379.1 GCA_016933815.1 Prolixibacteraceae bacterium | reverse complement strand
CAAAAAGCCAAATCACAAAAAGGCAAATCACAAATCACAAATTACAAATTTAACTACGCTTCGCTACGTTGATCTGCGCTTCGCTTCGATTCAAGTTTCAAGTTTAACTACGCTTCGTTTTATAAATCACCTACAATGAACGGGGTCGAGCAGCGTGTCATTCCGTCCCGATATCTATCGGGAGTAGTGAAGCGGAATGAGGAATCTGTTTCAATATGAGATTCCTCCTCTTTACTCGTCGGAATAACAATGGCTTCTTATTCATTATGTCACTCGTTCTTCCCATCAACCCATCAACCCAACACCCCATTATTCCAACATTCCAACATTCCATTAATCCACAAGAAAAACAATGACTACCCTCTCAACCTTATCCTCAACCTCTATCTCAACCTCAAACTCAACCTTAACCTCTGTCTCAACTTCCTCCCCCCAACTCCGGACTCCCAACTTCCGACTCCCGACTTCGGACTCCCGACTCCCGACTCCCGACTCCGGACTTCCTCCTCCCCCTATTTGTTACTAAATAATTATTCTTAAGTGGGTGAATTAAAAAATAGTGCTCAAAAACTTGATGTTTTGATCAATATGTATTTATTTTGTGGCTCTTCAAAAATTCGTAATTACTTTAATATCTAATAATTAAAACGATAAATTATGTCGAAAATTAAAATTGGTATCAATGGTTTTGGCCGCATCGGACGTTTTGTATTCCGTGTAGCTGCTGCAAATGAAAACGTAGAAGTTGTAGGTATCAACGACCTCATCGATGTTGACTACATGGCTTACATGTTGAAATACGACTCTACCCACGGCCGTTTCAAAGGTACTGTTGAAGTAAAAGATGGTTCGTTGGTTGTTAATGGCAAAGCTATCCGTGTAACTGCCGAACGCAACCCGGCCGATTTGAAATGGAACGAAGTTGGTGCCGAATACGTTGTTGAATCAACCGGTTTGTTCCTCGAAAAATCGAAAGCACAAGGCCATATCGATGCCGGTGCCAAAAAAGTGATCATGTCGGCTCCTTCGAAAGACGACACTCCAATGTTTGTTATGGGCGTAAACCACGACAAATACACCAAAGACATGAATTTCGTATCGAACGCTTCATGTACAACTAACTGCTTGGCTCCTATTGCCAAAGTATTGCACGACAATTTCGGTATTGTTGAAGGTTTGATGACTACCGTACACGCAACTACAGCTACTCAAAAAACAGTTGACGGCCCATCGGCTAAAGACTGGCGTGGTGGCCGCGGTGCAGGTCAAAACATCATTCCATCGTCAACTGGTGCCGCCAAAGCTGTTGGTAAAGTTATTCCTGAATTGAATGGCAAACTTACCGGTATGGCTTTCCGCGTTCCAACTCCCGACGTATCGGTTGTTGACCTTACCGTTCGCTTAGAAAAACCAGCTTCGTACAAAGCCATTTGCGAAGCCATGAAAAAAGCTGCCGAAGGCGAAATGAAAGGTATTTTAGGTTATACCGAAGATGCAGTAGTTTCGAACGACTTTGTTGGCGAAACTTGCACATCGGTTTTCGATGCTGATGCAGGTATTGGCTTAAACGACAACTTTGTAAAAGTTGTTAGCTGGTACGACAACGAAATGGGTTACTCAACCAAAGTTGTTGAGCTGATCCAACACATGGCTTCGGTTGATAAAGCTTAATTCTGCTTATTATTATATTGTATAAGCCAAAAGGGATCTCATTTATTTGAGGTCCCTTTTTTGTATGTTTCGAATTCAATCATCTAAAATTCCAATATTTCAAAAATTGTTTTTCCCCGATAAACTACTTTTTTACAATACCTTAAGACAATCACATATTTGATTCGTTAAAATTTAATACTAAATATTTTGGGTACACCTATTCTATTTATACTTTTGAAGTGTATTTATAAGGGTACAATAAAGTACCACAACAAACACTTTTATTTATAGTTCTTTGAATATCAGGGTATTAGCAAAGCAAATAATACTCGTCATTGAAAGTTAATTCTATTAATACAAAATCAAAATCCTATGGAAAAATTACTCAATGATCAAATGTCGGGTACGGATGTAATCGATTATCCAAACCAACAAATTAACATCCTTATGACAGACAAAGAAAAAAACAGGGACATTGAAAGTGAAATTGAATTTGGAAATTTGAGCGACTATTTGGAAATTTATGGAGATTTGGACGATATTTAACAAAAAAGAGGGCTACTGGTCCTCTTTTTTTTGCTCAAAAAAGTCTGTCGCCTTTTATTTTTAAACTGCCAAGATGTATTAAGGATCATTCTACATAAAAAAACTATTTTTGCCATGCAAAGCCTTTAAGAAAAACTTTTCATGCAAAAAAATTTAATTGTTATACTGGGGCCAACTGCGATTGGTAAAACCGATATTGCCATAAGGGTTGCCCAACACTTGAACACTGAAATTATATCGGCCGATTCGCGCCAAATATTCAAGGAGCTGCAAATAGGTACAGCCACGCCGAATTCTCAGCAACTTCATACTGTTAAACACCATTTCATCCATTCGCATTCCATTCACAATTACTACAATGCAAGCAAATACGAAACGGAAGCATTGCTTGCAATAGAAAGCATTCTGCAAAAAAACAACAATGTTGTTATGAGTGGCGGTTCAATGTTATACATCGATGCCGTTTGCAAAGGCATTGATGACCTCCCGGCCATTGATCATAAAATAAGGAATGAAATAATTGAACGTTATGAAAAGGAAGGACTTGACAGCTTACGCTTCGAACTAAAAAAAATCGATCCCGACTTTTATGCCGTTACCGATTTAAAAAATTACAAACGTATTTTACATGCGCTCGAAATTTTTTACATGACAGGTAAGCCCTACTCGTCGTTCATGACAAAAAACATTAAACAACGTGATTTCAATATTATAAAAATAGGCTTAAATACCGACAGGGCAATTTTGCACCAGCGAATTAACCAACGGGTTGATCAAATGATTAACGATGGTCTTGTAGATGAAGCCCGACAAGTGTACGCATACAAGCACCTAAATTCATTAAACACTGTTGGCTATAAGGAATTGTTCGATTATTTCGACAACAAAATAACACTTAGCGAAGCCATTGAACTGATTAAACGCAACAGCCGGCGCTATGCCCGCAGGCAACTAACATGGTTTAACAAAGACAAAAACATAAAATGGTTCGAACCTGGCGACACCAAAGTAATTATTGATTATATTTCGGAAACAATTAATATAAACAACTAGGCGTATGAAAATTTTCATCATTGGCCCGGCACATCCTTACCGCGGAGGTATTGCTGCATTGAACGATCGACTTGCTCAACAATTACTTGCCGAAGGGCACCAAACCGAAGTAATCAGTTTTAAACTCCAATATCCTGGTTTATTGTTTCCTGGCACAACACAGTTTACCGATTCACCTGCCCCTAAAGGATTAAAACAACGACGTTTGATCAACTCCATCAATCCGCTAAACTGGATATATACAGGGCTGAAACTGAGAAAAGAAAAACCAGATTTGATTATTGTTCGGTTTTGGTTGCCATTTATGGGTCCATCGACAGGAACAGTTTGCCGCTTACTAAAACGGAAAAACAAGAACAACGTTATTGCCCTGGTTGACAACATACTGCCTCACGAAAAACGTCCGGGCGATATGCTTTTTACCAGATACTTCACATCGGCCATTGATGGTTTTGTTGCAATGTCGCGCAGTGTTTTTAACGATCTGGATCAATTTATCGGCAAAAAACCTAAACAGTTAACTCCGCACCCCATTTACGATCATTACGGAAAAATTATTGAGAAAGACGAAGCTTTGCAAAAGCTAAACCTCGATAAGAACTATCAATACCTTTTATTCTTCGGATTTATACGCGATTACAAAGGACTCGACTTGCTACTTGAGGCGATGGCCACCGACCAAATCAGACATAGCAACATCAAACTGATTGTTGCCGGTGAATTTTACGCCAACGAGAAAAAATACATTGACTTGATAGAGCAACTTAATTTAAACGAAAAAGTTATTTTGTGTACCAACTACATTGCCGAAGATAAAGTAAACCGATACTTTTGTGCATGCGACCTGGTTGCTCAACCCTACAAAACTGCAACCCAAAGCGGCGTTACTCAAATAGCTTACCATTTTGAAAAACCAATGTTAGTAACCAATGTTGGTGGCCTTCCCGAAATTGTTGAAGATCAGAAGTGTGGATATGTTGTTGAAGTGAACAGCAAAGCCATTGCCAATGCCATTAGCGATTTTTACAACAACAAGCGCGAAGCTCAAATGCTAAACGAAGTAAAAAAAGCTAAAGAAAAATTTGCATGGGATAAATTAACAAAAACCATTTTTCAGATTTACAATGATTGTTCTTCGGATAAAAAAAGCTAATATTGTTTGCATAATTTTTACACTTCATTTTGAATTTAATTAAACAATGGCTGCACACACGAAACTTGAACAAAGGCTAATTGAAGAAGCTTATGATCATTTGATCAAATCGGTTTCGATTAAACTGAACGACGACGATTATGCCAATATCAAAAAAGCTTTCGACTTTGCCAACAGTGCACACGAAGGGGTTAAACGGAAATCGGGCGAACCATACATCCTTCACCCTCTGGCAGTTGCCACCATTGTTACCCGCGAAATAGGCCTTGGCTCAAAAGCCATCATATCGTCGATTTTACACGATGTTGTTGAAGACACCGACTATACCCTGGCTGATATCGAAAACTTGTTTGGGAAAAAAATTGCTAGTATTGTTGACGGGCTAACCAAACTCGAAGGCGACTTTGACTACAAACAGGCCAGCAATTTCAGAAAAATGCTTTTAACATTATCGGACGATGTACGCGTTATTCTGATAAAAATTGCCGACCGCCTGCACAATATGCGCACCCTCGATTCGATGCCTCCCAACAAACAACAAAAAATATCGGGCGAAACACTGCACATTTATGCACCCCTTGCCCATCGGCTCGGATTATATGCTGTTAAAACCGAACTTGAAGATCTTAGCCTAAAATATCGTTTCCCCGATCAGTACAAAGAAATATCGTTACAACTTCGCGATAAAGAAGAACATCGAAAATACCTTGTAGAGCAATTTATTACACCAATAAAACACCTGCTCGAAAAAGAAAACCTGCACGTAAACATCAAGGGGCGACCAAAATCGATCTATTCGATTTGGAAAAAAATGCAGGTTAAAAAGGTTTCGTTCGACGAGGTTTATGACCTGCTGGCCATCAGAATTGTTTTTAAAGCCGACCAGGAAATTGACGAAAGACGCAAATGCTGGGAAATATTTTCCATTGTTACTTCAATTTATAAATACAAGCAAGACCGCATTCGCGACTGGATAACCATGCCCAAAGCCAATGGTTACGAGGCACTTCATGTAACAGTTATGGGGCCCGAGGGAAAATGGGTCGAAGTGCAAATTCGTAGCGAACGCATGGATGAAATTGCCGAACGCGGCTTTGCTGCCCATTGGAAATACAAAGACGGCACCTCGCACGACAGCGAGCTCGACAAATGGATCAGCAGGATACGCGAAACATTGCACAACCCCGAGTCGGACGTACTGGAGTTCCTCGATGAATTTAAACTCAACCTTTTTAGCTCCGAAATTGTGGTTTTTACACCAAAGGGAGAAATGAAAACGCTGCCCAAAGGTGCTACCGTACTCGATTTTGCATACGAAATACATACCCAACTGGGTAACAAATGCATAGGCGCAAAAATCAACCATCAATTGGTTCCCATCAACCATGTTCTAAATAGCGGCGACCAAATTGAAATACTCACATCAGAAAAACAAAAACCACAAGCCCACTGGTTCAACATAGCCGTTACCGCAAAGGGGAAACAAAAAGTAAAAGACGCTTTCAAACTTCAACACAAAAAACATATCGATAAGGGGAAAAAAATGATTGAAGAAGCCCTTCGGAAAATCGATAAAGTACCATCGAACGAAACCATAAATGTGCTGCTCAATCATTTCAAACTCGAATCGAAGGTACAAATGTACGCCCAAGTAGGGTCAGATTTGAACACACTCGATAACATTGCCAAACTATTCGAAACCAAAAAAGAAGACAATAAATTTATCAAATACTGGCGATTAAGTTTAGGACGAAAAAAGAAAGATCAGGATCAGCAAACGGATAAAAACCCGAGCACTATCGACCGAAAAAAAACCTACATACTTAGCGAAGAAAACGCTGAAAAAAACTTTTACCTATCGAAATGCTGCAACCCAATTCCGGGCGACGATGTTATGGGCTACATTACCGATGACAACAAAATTATTATCCACAAAAACAACTGCCCCGAAACCATTAAATTAATGACCCAACAGGGCGACCGCATCGTTACTGCTAAATGGAAACAATTCCGCATCCGTTCGTTCCTTACCCATATCAGCATTAAGGGTTTCGACAGAATAGGCATTGTATCGGAACTTACAGGCATCATTTCAAAAGATCATAACATTAACATGCGTACCGTACAATTCGATGCAAACGAAGGTGTTTTCACCGGCAACCTGTTTTTGTACGTTCACAACAAGCTCGACGTAAACAACATCATCGCCAAACTAATTAAGGTAAAAGGTGTTGAAAGTGTTGAGCGCATTGAAGATGTTTAGCACAACAAAAAATTTAAAAACCGATAAAAATTGATATATTTGTTCCAATTTAAACTTAGTTTAAGTATGGATAACAAAAAGATAAAAGAATCGGCAAAGCAAATTTTTAGTGATTATATTGAAAGTACCGGCCACCGAAAAACACCCGAACGGTTTGCTATAGTTGAAGAAATATATTCGCTTGACGGCCATTTCGACGTCGAATCGTTGTATTTATCAATGAAGTCGAAAAATTACCGGGTTAGCCGCGCTACGTTGTACAACACCATCGACTTATTAATCGACAGTAAATTAATAGTAAAACATCAGTTCGGAAAAAACATTGCACAATACGAACGTGCCTTTAATTCCGAAACCCACGATCACATGATCGACCTCGAGAAAGGCACAATTACTGAATTCTTCGACCCACGAATCAGGCAAATTATTGAAGATGCCTGCAAAAAAAACAATTTCGAATTGTCGCACCACACACTTTACATTTACGGAGTTAAGCGTAAACAGCAACGCACACGTACGAAAAAAACTGAAACTGAAAATTAAGCGACAATCTGCAACAGAATTGTTTGTCGGGTACTGATATGTTTTGTATTTTTGTTTGCCAAAGTACAGAATATATTTGGCAGGTTTATCTCACGCAAAAATTGAGATAGACCTAATTTTTTGTTTAATCATATTCAAATTAATAAAATGAAAGTAGATGTATTGTTAGGACTTCAATGGGGCGACGAAGGCAAAGGCAAAGTAGTTGATGTACTTACCCCAAAATACGACATCATTGCCCGTTTCCAAGGAGGGCCCAATGCCGGCCACACCCTCGAGTTCAACAATATCAAACATGTTTTGCATACCATTCCGTCGGGAATATTCCGCGAAAACAAACTAAATATTATCGGTAACGGTGTTGTAATTGACCCTGCAATTTTTAAAAAAGAAATTGAAGCTTTGGGGAAAATTGGCTTCGATATTAGTAAAAACCTGCTTGTATCGAAAAAAGCACACCTGATAATGCCCACACACAGGCTACTCGATGCAGCCTCTGAATCGAAAAAAGGCGAAACCAAAATAGGTTCAACATTAAAAGGCATTGGCCCAACGTACCGCGACAAAACCAGCCGCGACGGTTTACGTGTTGGCGATATTGAAATTAATTTCAAAAATAAATACGAAAGTCGCAAAAAAGCACACATCGAACAATTAGAAAAGCTGTATAACTTCGACTACAAAGATCAACTCGAAAACCTCGAGAAAGAATGGTTTGAAGGCATCGACACACTTAAAAAATTCAAATTTGCCGACACCGAACACATTATAAACAATGCTTTAAAAGAAGGCAAATCAATTATTGCAGAAGGAGCTCAGGGCACTTTGCTCGATATCGACTTTGGATCATACCCCTTTGTTACCTCATCGAATACGATTTGTGCTGGTGCATGTACAGGCTTAGGCATTGCACCAAACAAAGTTGGCAAAGTTTACGGCATTTTTAAGGCTTACTGCACACGCGTGGGAATGGGACCCTTCCCCACTGAATTAATGGACGAAACAGGCCAGAAAATGCGCGACGTTGGCAACGAGTACGGATCGACAACCGGCAGGCCTCGCCGTTGTGGATGGATTGACATGGTTGCCCTTAACTATGCCATTATGATTAACGGTGTTACCGAACTGATTATGATGAAAACCGATGTACTCGACAATTTCGATACCATTAAAGCCTGCGTAGCCTATAAGGTAAACGGTGTTGAAACGAAGGAATTACCCTACGAATTGAACAGCGACATTGAGCCTGTTTTTGTTGACTTGCCAGGCTGGAAAACCAATCTGACCGAAGTTACCAGCGAAGGTCAGTTTCCCGAAGCTTTAAAATCGTACATCAAATTTATTGAAAAAGAAACCGGTGTTCCTGTAAAAATTGTTTCGGTTGGGCCCAACCGCGAACAAACAATCATACGATAAAACACTCAAAAACAACACAATAAAGGAGCTACGCAGCGTAACGTCAGCTCCTTTTTTTATTTATTATTGGCCAATATCCTTTCAATTTAAAAATGCATTGCTTAATTTTATGATTTTCAAAATTATGGGCAATGGAAATTACACAACCAACACTTGTACTGAACAAAACGGTGTGTTTACGAAACATCGAGTTAATGTCGGAAAAAGCCAAAAGGCATGGTTTAATTTTCAGGCCACATTTTAAAACCCATCAATCAATTGAAGTTGGTAACTGGTTTCGCAATTTTGGTGTAGAAAAAATAACCGTTTCGTCGGTTCAAATGGCTCACTATTTCGTTAAAGGCGGATGGAACGATATTACAATTGCCTTCCCTTTTAACACGCTCCAACACGCTCAATTGAACGAGATTGCTGCTTTGGCCAACATCAATATAGTTTTTGACAACCACGTAGGAGCCGAACAATTAAAAAACAAGCTAAAAAATGAAGTAGGTGTTTTCATAAAAATCACAACAGGCTTTAAAAGGGTTGGTATTGCCCACAATGCTTTTTCAGAAATAGATCGTTTGCTTGACACCATTTCGCTAAACCCAAATTTTAAATTCAAAGGTTTCATCACACATGCAGGGCATACTTACCAAAGCAAATCGAAAAACGAAGTACAAAACATTCATTTCGACCAACTTAAGAAAATGGAAGCATTAAAGGAACGCTACCGAAATAAATACCCCGATTTAGTTATTTCGACAGGCGACACTCCGGGATGCTCCGTTTCGGAGTACTTTAAAGGTACCGACGAAATAAGGCCCGGAAACTTTGTATTCTACGATTTAATGCAACAACAAATAGGCTCGTGCAACATCGACGACATTGCTGTAAGGTTGCATTGCCCTATCATATCAAAACAAAGCTATCAGAACGAAATTGTAATTTACGGTGGCGCCATTCACCTTTCGAAAGATTGGATTACCAACATCGACGGGAAACCGTTATATGGACGTGTTGTTATCAGAAAAAACAACGAACCAATACTTTTGAACACCAATGAGTATTTATGCCGTTTATCGCAGGAGCATGGCGTAATTAAGGTAAGTCCAAATACATTTAATGCTGTTGAAGTGGGCGATATTGTTGAAATAATACCCGTTCACTCGTGCCTGACAGCTCATGCAATGGGGCGCTATTTAACAACCAAAGAAGCAACCATAAGCATGATGGAGCGTTTTTAAGTAAAAAGCCCCGATCGGGATTAACCGACCGGAGCTTCAACAAACCTATTCTAAAATAATCTACCAAAAAAACTAAAATGCTGTATATTGCGTTAAAGCACCCTGGCTTAATTCAATTTCGCGCTGTGGAATTGGCTGGTAATCGTGCTCACCACGACGGAAAGTACGATTAAAACCATCCCAAGTAGGTGTATTCAACAAATCGTAAGCTTTGTTCCACCTTAAAATATCGAATCTGCGATGACCTTCACCGGCAAATTCTAATCTGCGTTCGTGAATGATATCGTCGAGGGTAACACTCGAAAGTGCAGCCGGTTGACCCGAAGTACCACACATGCGTGCACGTTCGCGTACTTTATTAACATATTCTAATGCTTTTCCATTGTCGCCCGACATTAATGCAGCTTCGGCAGCAATTAAATAAACATCGGAGAAACGGATTAACTTAACGTTACTTGGAGCAGAGTCCCAGTCACCACCACGATCTTTAAATTCAGCAGCTGAGTTTTCCCACTTTCTCATATAAGTTTTAGTAACACTTTCGGCAAAACTAACTTGGAAATTTCCACCACCTTGAATTTGTATTGGTTCGCAGTCGGTGCAGCCTTCCCAAACAAGAGTAGCACGCAGGCGTGGGTCACCATCGTCGAAAGCATCTTTCAAATGAGGTGAAGGCAAGCCCAATCCCCAATAACCTGTTGATTTATCTGCTCCTTTATCATCGATGTACATACGGGCACTTGTCCAGTTGGCCAAAGACTGTCCGCGAGCATCGTTGTATCCTAAACCTTCTTGCACACAAGTAATTTCGAAAACTGTTTCGGGTGAATGGTCACCTTCTGAAGTGAAAATATAACGGAAACCATTTGTTTCGGGGCTACGCCATGTTTCGTAGGTTTCGCCATCGATACCCACCAATTTGTATTTACCCGAGTTAATAACAGTTTCGGCATATTGCAAAGCCTCGCCCCAACGCTCGTTTAAACCGGCATACCTTGGATCGGAGCTACCGTAATGCTTGGCAAACGACGATTCGTAAAGATATAAACGGGCCAACAATGCT
>JAFGAF010000378.1 GCA_016933815.1 Prolixibacteraceae bacterium | reverse complement strand
GGCTTATACGGAATTAGTGCTGTTAACCCTGAAAAATTAGAAACGGTAAGTACATTAAAAACTACAATTTCGCAAATACGCTCAGTCCCAAAGGGCGAAAGCATTGGCTACTCGCGCAAAGGCCTTGCTCAACACGATATGAAAATTGCTACTTTGCCTATAGGTTATGCCGATGGTTTTAACCGCAGGTTGAGCAACGGAGTTGGTAAAGTATGTATCAACGGACAATTAGCGCCGGTTATAGGCAATGTTTGCATGGACATGTGCATGATTGATGTAACCAACATCGACGTAAACGAGGGCGATAGGGTAATAGTTTTTGGTGCTGAATATCCGGCTACCGAGATGGCTAAAAAACTCGATACAATTCCATACGAGATTTTTACTTCGGTTTCGCAAAGGGTAAAAAGGGTTTATTATCAGGAGTAAATTAATTTTTTACTTTAAACCGCCAAGGTTTTAACGCCCATATTCCGGCATAATCAACCCCTATTCTTTTGGAAGTCGAAAGAGTAGGGGTTTTTCCGTGGTCTTCTACCCAAATTCTTTCCGAAACGGATAAATCTTCGCCATAAAACGAACGGTCTAGATGCAATGCTTTGCCTACTCGCCCTGGGCCGTCAATGCCTTCGAGACCGCGAATGAGTACTGCTGCCGGAAAATCTTGTTCCGAAGTAACAAAATTAAGCATCCAGTACATTCCGTAAATCAAATACACATAAACCACGCCCCCTTGCCAATACATTACTTCGGTGCGGGGCGTTCGGCCTTTACTGGCATGGCAAGCTAAATCTTCTTCACCTCGATAGGCTTCGGTTTCGGTAATTGGTAAACTCAACATGTTGCCGTTGTCGAAGCGGCGAACCAAGGTTTTGCCAATAAGTTTTTGTGCAATATCAACGGCATCGCCCTTAAAAAATTCATTGCCAAGCCTTAGGCTTTTCATTAATATTGGGTTTTGTTATCGAGCTTGCTCCACTTTTCGAATGGCACAACTTTTAGTTCGTGTGCCATCTCAATAAAAGGTATTTTACGTTTTTCGTAATCGAGTTTAATTTCGTCGTAAATGAAAGCATCGTCAAAACCGGCTTTTTCGGCATC
>JAFGAF010000377.1 GCA_016933815.1 Prolixibacteraceae bacterium | reverse complement strand
TTGTAATACGAAGCAGCAAGCTGCAATTCGTTTTGTGCAATACTAATGCCTGCTTTACGAAACAAAATATGTTCATTAAGTGTATGTTGCGGAAACTTTGCGCTGATTGAATCGTAAGTGAGCAAGGCCAGCGAGTCGTTATTTTGAAAAAGCAATAAATCGGCACGGGCAAACATCTGAACCGGTTCGGCAATGGTATCGAGGTCGTAGTTGGCACTAATGAGCAACGAAAAATCCATGGCATTGTTAGCAATAAGTTTCGATGTACTGGCTTTAAGCGCATCGAATTGCCCCCTGGCCCACTCAATATCGCCAATGTAAAACGAAAGCTTTGCACGTTTGAGCTTAACCTCGTCGCCCAATTCATTATCTCTGTTGGCCTCAATAATTTGTGCATAAAGCAATGTAGCTTCCCAAAGTTTATTTTCGTAAACCATAATGTCGGCCTGCTCGACACGCAACAATGAACGTTCGAAATTATTCAGCCCCCGAACAACCAAACCCTTTTCGAGAACAGCATTAGCTTGCTCCGGATCGTTCAGGTAAAAAGACAAAAGGTGGGCATAGCTTCTTATCAAGCCCAAGGTTTCGCGACTGTAGCCCAACTCGTTGAGCAAGTTTCCAAACTTTTGTTTCAATGAATTGCCATTGGTGCGTTGCTTTGCGGGCAAGCTCATAAACTTCTGGTATTCAACATTAACAATTTCAAGCTTTATGATATTTATGTTCGGAGGCTCAGGTTTTCGGTTTTCGATGTATTGCAAACCCGACAAGGCAATGTCGAACATTTGATTTTGCGCTGCACTGCGGGCAAATTCAACAATGTTGGTTTCTTCGGTTTTTGTTCGCCTGTCGAGGGCAATGGCATTGTTTAAGGCCTGTTCGTAGTTTTTCTCAATCGAGAACATCCAAATTAGCAACCGGTTATAAGCAATTACGTTTGGATACAGCTGCATGGCTTTAATCACATCGCGCTTTACAGTATTCCTCAGGCTGTTATCGAAATCGTAGCGCAACAAAGAACTTATACGCGCCTGAACATAGTCAACCTGTTTGTCGTCTTCGCGAAGCAGCTCGAGGTATTCAGCCATCATTTTCTGATAATCGCGTAAATAAGCATAAACCGAGGCTAAGTTGTTGCGAAACATTTCGCCGGGTAATACTTCGCGCCCTTTAAGATAGGCCTTTTCGGCATACTCGAACTCCCTGCGGTTAAAAAACGAGTTGCCAACATTTATTACTACTGCTTTGCTTGTACCTTTCAGGTTATCGATAATTTCGTTATAAGTATCGTTCGATTTTTCGATGTTGCCCATTTCTTTGTAAACATAGCCCAAGGTAATTTGCAGATTTACATTTGGCGAACGACGCAATTGTTTACGAATTGACTGCACAGCCTGATCAAAATCCTTTAAATTCACCAAGCACTCGATATAATAATCGAAATAATGCGACATGTTATTGGTTTCGTATAGTTCGAGATAAAGGTCGCGTGCCTTTTCCCATTGTTTATCGCGATAATACATTGATGCCAACTGGGTTTTACTTTGCTCGGGCTTTGCCTGTTGTATTGGCTGTAGCTGTGCGCTAAGCGTTAACACCATAAATATCAGCAGAAAATATATGACTATTGTTTTTCTCATATCGAATTTTTGTTACGAACAACAAATTTAATTGAATTCAACAGAATTCCCACACCATTGTATTAAAGTGCATACAAAAGGTTTGCTACAACTCAATGCTAAAAAACAGATTACAAACAAGCACAATCGGTTTGTGACATTTGTTACGTGCATTTTTACGGTAGTAATATATTTTTGCAGCATAATTTTTAACACACACTACTATGTTACATACTAATTTAAAGCATATTGAAACAAAAGCCGAATTTGAAAAGCTTTTATCAGAAAACGAAAATGTAATGGTTTGTTGTGGCCGCATGGGGCCTATGTGCATTCCGGTTTATGCTGCAATGACCGAATTGAAAGAGGAATACAAAAATGTAGTATTTGCCGACATGGAGTTTGATATCCCCGATGCCGCTGTAATACGAAATGCACCCGAAGCACGCGGGTTTATGGGTTTGCCGTTTACGTTTTATTACAAGAATGGCGAAACAGTAGCTGCAACAAGCAGCATACAATCGAAGGACCAAATCATAAACATTTTGGATCAACAATTTGCCTAAGCTTAAAAAATCGAAGCTGCGTTTAAGCTTAAACATTGTATATTTACGAACGTTATTATTTAGCAAATAAAAATATTACAGAAATATGAGACAAACAGTCACTTTTTTGGCAACAATAATATTTAGCATAGGGCTAATTTGGGCCAACCCGGCAACTGCAAAAACCAGTTCGACTGCGGATAATGAAAGCAGTGGAAAAGTTGTAAAAATGACCAAAGCCGATTTTCTGGCAAACGTGATGGATTTTGAAAAGAACCCAAGCGAATGGGTTTATAAAGGCCAAAAACCCTGTTTAATCGACTTTTATGCCGATTGGTGTGGACCATGCCGCATTACTTCGCCCATACTCGATGAACTGGCTGCCGAATACGGCGACCAAATTGTAATATACAAGGTAAATGTTGATTACGAAAAAGAACTGGCCGGAGTTTTCGGGGTACGTAGCATACCGTCGTTCCTGTACTGCCCTATGGAAGGGAAACCTTCGATGACATCGGGGATAGGACGCGATGCAGCTCAAACAAAAGAAATGTTCAAAGGTTACATCGACAATATTCTATTGGAAAAAGAAAAATAACAATTTCTCATTTAGATAATTAGCAAGTGGCTGCATATGAATTATGCGGCCATTTTTTTAAATGCCTCGTTCCTATTGAACTCAACAAACCAATCAGTCCGAGCTACCCCGGATTAAAATCCGGCGTTAAAAGATTAATCGTTCCTAACGGAACTACATGTTGAATTATTAGTGTCCCGTAAAACTTACAGCTAATGGGCTAAAGCCCCTATCAATTGAAGCTTTTACTAACCCCAGCCTTAAGGCTGGGGTTACAGAATCGCATCTTTGTAAAAGGGCTTTAGCCCAAATTGATAGTCAGAACGTTAGCTTATATGTTTTAGTCAAATTCTATGTTTTAAAATTTTGAATAACATCAATAAAATTGAATAGGAAAAAAGCGTTTTTTTTTCGGCTAGTTAAAAGTTTTGTGCATGAATTATTAAATTCCTCAGAAGTTTAAAGTGAACGATCAACCAACGACAAATAACAAAGCGCATTTGACAGATTTTTATATATTTGTCTTAACCAAAACAATCAACTTATGACAACAAAATCGCACATAGGCAAAAAAATCCTTCAAATTAGGGAGTTAAAAAACATCACATTGGACGAATTGGCTGAAAGGAGCCAACTAAGTGCCGAACAAGTAGCACAAATTGAAGAAGAAAAGATATTGCCATCGTTGGCTCCGCTAATTAAGATTGCACGGGCTTTAGGAGTAAGGTTAGGTACTTTTCTCGACGATAGCGACCATTTAGGCCCTGTTGTTTCGCGTAAAGAAGCCAGCACTGCTTCGGCAAGTTTCTCGAACACCAACAGTCAGGCACGTTCGCACCTCGACTTTTTTGCCCTTGCCAGCGGTAAAAGCGGCCGCCACATGGAGCCATTCATTATCGACATTAAGCCCAGCCAAGCCTCCGACCATACCCGTTCATCGCACGAAGGCGAAGAATTTATTTTTGTGATGGAAGGAACAGTTGAAATCAGTTACGGCAAAGAAATTTACGTGCTAAACACCGGTGATTCTATTTATTACGATTCGTTTATCGAACATCATGTACATGCTCCGGCAGGACAAAACGCCAAAATTTTAGCAGTAGTTTACACACCTGTTTAACAAGCTACAAACCTATACATATTATGGAGCTAATTGAAAAAACATTGGGCAGTTTCGTTGAAAAATGGGCAGACGAAACACCCGAAAAAGATTTTATTATTTATGCCGACCGCGACCTGCGCTTCACATTTAAACAATTTAACGACCGTGTTGACCAGCTGGCCAAAGGACTTTTAAAACTTGGCATAAAAAAAGGCGATCATGTAGGTATTTGGGCTACGAATGTACCCGACTGGCTTACTTTCACCTTTGCTACTGCAAAAATAGGAGCTGTTTTGGTTACTATAAACACCAACTATAAAGTACACGAGCTCGAATACTTAATGCAAAATGCCGACCTCACAACCATCTGTTTAATTGATGGTTGGCGCGACAGCGACTATGTTTCGATGCTTTACGAGCTGGTGCCCGAACTGAAAACAACACAACGGGGTTTCCTGAAAAGCGAAAAATTTCCTTTCCTAAGAAATATAATATTTATTGGGCAGGAAAAACACAAAGGCATGTACAATACGCCTGAGCTATTACTTATGGGACAACACATCGACGACAAAACGCTCAACGAAGCCAAAGCCAATGTTTTTGCCAACGAAGTAATCAATATGCAATACACTTCGGGAACCACTGGTTTCCCGAAAGGGGTAATGCTAACGCACATCAACATATTAAACAATGGTTTTTGGATTGGCGAATGCCAGCTTTTTACGGCCAACGACAGGGTATGCCTTGCGCCGCCATTATTTCATTGCTTCGGATTGGTTCTAGGGATAATGGCTATTATCACGCATGGGGCATCGGTAGTAATGATTGAGACATTCGACCCCCTATTGGTTTTAGCCTCTATTCAAAAAGAACGCTGCACGGCACTTTACGGCGTACCCACCATGTTTATTGCCGAACTGAACCACCCCATGTTCAACATGTTCGATTTAACATCGTTGCGCACAGGCATAATGGCTGGTTCGCCCTGCCCTATCGAAACCATGCGACAGGTAATCGACAAAATGCACATGACCGATGTAACCATTGCCTACGGACTTACCGAAGGCTCGCCTGTTATGACACAAACACGAGTTGAAGACCCCATTGAAGTAAAAGTAGGCACCGTAGGGCGCGAACTTCCGGGCATTGAAGTTAAAATTTTCGATCCCGAAACTGGCGAAGAACTTCCGGTAGGCGCACAAGGCGAAGTATGCTGCCGTGGGTACAATATAATGAAAGGCTATTACAAAAACCCTGAAGCAACTGCCGAAGCAATAGATAAAGACGGTTGGCTGCATTCGGGCGATTTAGGGGTAAAAACCGAAGACGGTAACTTCAAAATAACCGGCCGCATTAAAGATATGATTATTCGTGGGGGCGAAAACATATACCCGCGCGAAATTGAAGAGTTTCTTTACCAAATGCCCGAAATAAAAGACGTACAGGTTGCCGGTGTTCCCAGCCCGAAGTATGGTGAACAAGTTGGAGCTTTTATCATACTTCACGACGGGAAAAACATTTCGGAAGAAGATGTAATTGATTTCTGCCGTGGTAAAATTTCACGTTTCAAAATTCCTAAATACATCTTTTTCGTGAAAGAATACCCGATGACAGCCAGTGGCAAAATACAGAAATACAAACTCAGGCAAATGAGCCTCGATTTACTAAAAACTAAAGGGGTTACAGTTATATAATAAAAACTAAAGGAGGTTCAAAAATGACCTCCTTTAGTTTTTATAATTGTCTTGTTTTTATCACTAGAAGTAGAACAAGCTACGTGTGCTACGGCCTTGTTGGTATTTACCCCTGCGCACCACTTTAATAATTGAACGACGGTTAAGAGCATGTTCCTCATCGTTACATTCTACGTTATCGTCGCAATGGTTAAGCAGGCGAGTTTCGCCATACCCCGAATATTCGATTGCCTCGGCTCGAACTCCTTTACCTGTCAAATACTTATAGGCCGAAGCAGCCCTACGTTTCGATAAGCGAAGGTTGTATTCATCGCTACCTTTTGAATCGGTATGCGATTCGATAATAATTTCCAAATCGGGATATTGCTCAATCATATCAGCCACTTTATCAAGAATTATACCTGATTCGGGCAAGATGACATCACTATCGAAGCCATACGATATGTGTTCAATTTGAATTATCTGAAGCTCTTCCCCATCGACCCTTTCAAGGCTAAGCGGTTCCAACTTGTCGGGACGATCCATTAAGCTGAAGTCCATTTCGATGAAAATTTCAACCTGAATTTTTTCATTGGGTAATTTATTGTAGGTTGACACTTCTTTTTCAGTTGTAATATACTCATCTTTAGATACTACCAACTTGTAGTTACGTTGTTTAAATGCTTTAAAAATGAACTCACCATCTTCTTTAGAATAAGCAACTTCAACGGTATCCATGTTTTCATCGAGTAAGGCTACTTTAGCCCCTTCGAGTTCGTAGGTATTGATACGGTCGCGCACTAAACCACTAATTTGAACAGGGATATAAAGTATTTCTATTTTATAGATATCATCGTGTCCAAGACCACCGGGTCTGTCACTCGAAAAATAACCTTTCATACCCACTTCATCGAGAACCAGACCAAAATCGTCGCTGGGGCTATTAACGGGCCACCCCATATTTTCCATATCGGAAAATACGCCTCTGTCGGGTAAAGCCATGTACAAATCGAGTCCACCCATACCACCATGACCGTTCGAAGCAAAATAGAGCACGCCATCGGCAGCAATAAACGGATAAACTTCATCGCCTTCGGTATTAATTTCTTCGAGGTTAACCGGCTCGCTCCATTCGCCGTTAATTTTGCGGCACCACCAAATATCATTTGCACCTTTACCGCCTGGTCTGTCAGACGAAAAATACAACACATCGCCCTTTGCACTTACCGACGGATGCCTGTAATTTTCGCGTTCGTTATTGTACTTGAAGCCTCCTTTTTGCACCCAAGAACCATTTTCATAATCGGCAATAAAAATTTGGAGGTTATTCTCTTCGTTTTTGCCTTTGGTGCTTTTTGTTGAGCGGTTGCTATTAAAATACATTCGATTAGCCATCACGTCGAAAGTAGCCGGTCCATCGTGAAAAGAAGTTTTTAAATCATTGGAAAAGATGTAAGGATCGGAATAATTTCCGTATTCATCGACATCGACTGCCCACATGTCGAGGAAGGGCAACTGATCCCAATTGTATTTAATATCGCGGCTTTCCTCGGGGTTACCTGTAGATACATAAACAATTTGATTGTTGTAAAATGTTGGTCCCCAATCGGCACCTTTGGTGTTAAATGGTACAGATTCAACAACATACCGAGATGAATCCTGCAACAAAAAGTTGATATAGTCGAGCAGTGATTGTTCGAGGTTTACACGACCATCCTCGGGCCTCAACTCTGCAAATTCTTTAAGATAGTTTTCAGCATCGTCGTACTTACCGTTACTTTTAAGTGCCATTGAATAATTGAATAAATCTTCGGGATGTTCTTCACCCATTTCAATGATTTTACTCAACCAGTTCTCAACCTCCTCGGTATTACCAATGTTTCGGTACGAGTCGGCCAAACGCCTGATAATGTATATATTATCGGGCTCGCGTTCGTGAGCATACAAGTACAAATCGATTGCCTCGTGATACGAAAAATCGTGATAGGCTTTATCGGCAAGCCGTATGGTAATTTTCTGTCCATAAGCCACTGCTGACGAAAGCATTAATGCCACCAATGTTAAACCAATATATTTCTTCAGTTCCATGTGCGTAATATACAAAAAAGTTAGAAATAACGAGGCGATCTAACACGACCCCTTCCAAAACTAAAGTCAAAATTAAGCATTACCTCGTGGGTACCGCTATTGTATTCACCAAACTCATTGGTGATGTAATCGTATGAATATCCAACCTTTAACTGATCGGTTACCTGTACTTGAGCCAAAACTGCAAACGAATTGTTAATCCGATACGTAACGCCTGCCCAAAGCTTGTCAATCAAAACCACTTGTGCCGTTAAATCGGCATTTATTGGTGCGTTTGCTGCCATTCTCACCATAAAATAGGGTTTAAATTTAACAATTCTATTGATATCAAAAACATATCCGCCCATAAAAAACGCATGAAATTCTTCACGACTGATTGTTTGTGTTTCAAAATCGATTT
>JAFGAF010000376.1 GCA_016933815.1 Prolixibacteraceae bacterium | reverse complement strand
GTACTTTCGCAATCAACTTTTAAACCGTTTATGCTCGCTTCGCCACTATCGGCAGGCAAATAACCGGTTAATATTTTCATCAATGTTGATTTTCCGGCACCATTAGGCCCTAAAAACCCCACAATTTCACCTTTGCCAATACGCAAGGATACGCTGTTCAATGCCAGCTGTTTACCGTACTTTTTCGATATGTTTGTTACTGTTATCGACATGTCACAAATGTAATCAGTTCGTCATAAATAAACTAATTAAACGTTGAGCTTATCATTTTCATTGCTATTTTTAAGCGATAAAAATTTGACTTTGTTATGGATATAAAGATTGAGCCTTCGTGGAAGGAAGTATTGAAAGAAGAATTTGAAAAACCCTATTTCAAACAACTAACCGATTTTGTGAAGAACGAGTACCAAACACAAACAATTTTCCCAAAAGGCAAGGATATTTTTAACGCCTTTAACCTTTGTCCGTTCAACACTGTAAAAGTTGTTATTATCGGGCAAGATCCGTATCATGGTCCCGGTCAGGCACATGGATTATGTTTTTCGGTAAAACAGGGAGTTACCTTTCCGCCATCGTTGCGCAACATTTTTAAGGAAATAAATAACGATTTGGGCATTGCTGTTCCCACCTCGGGCGATTTAAGCCGCTGGGCCGAGCAAGGGGTATTGCTGATCAATGCCACCCTTACAGTTAGGGCACACATGGCCGGATCGCACCAAAACAAGGGATGGG
The DNA here is from genome assembly GCA_016933815.1 of Prolixibacteraceae bacterium. GTDB lineage: Bacteria > Bacteroidota > Bacteroidia > Bacteroidales > Prolixibacteraceae > Roseimarinus. The sequence continues at coordinate 379 of JAFGAF010000376.1, read as the reverse complement.
AAACCTTCACCGATGCTGTTATTAAAATCGTTTCGGAACAAAAAGAGCATGTAGCTTTCTTGCTTTGGGGTGCTTATGCCCAAAAAAAAGGGCAGGTAATCGACCAAACAAAACATTTGATACTTGAGTCGGTTCACCCTTCACCATTATCGGCTTCGCGTGGTTTTTTCGGCAATCATCATTTCAGCAAAACCAACCAGTTTTTAGAAAAAAGTGGATTAACAACTGTTAACTGGTAGCTTTTATTTATTCGGTTTGTTGAGCACAACAACTAAAAAATCATTCACTCAATTCATTTTAATCTATATTTGCTACACATTTAAACTTTTATAAAGATGAAACAACTTATCATTCTGATACAAATACTACTAATTGCCTC
>JAFGAF010000375.1 GCA_016933815.1 Prolixibacteraceae bacterium | reverse complement strand
TAATAATGCTTGTTAGTGTCGATATGTCGTTGGTTGGCCAGCTTGGCCAAAAACACGTGTTGTGGGCTGTACCATTGAATTTTGCAGTAGGTACTTACATATTCTTGTTAATAAGGCGCAAAATTGCTAAACCATTACAAAAAGCCATCGGGCAGGTAAATGAACTTTCAACAGGAAATTTGAAACTCGATATTGAACATACCAATGTTAAAAACGAAATAGGTATTTTGAATAATTCGTTGGCAGAGTTAGTTGAAAAATTAAAAGGAATTATTAGTGAAATTCAGGTGAGTGCAAATAATTTAAACAGTAACAGTCTGCATTTAAGTGCCATATCTGAAGAATTGTCGCAAGGTGCATCAGAGCAAGCGTCGAACCTCGAAGAAGTATCATCTACATTTGAGGAAATAACCGCAGTAATTGATCAAAACATCGACAAAGCAAAAGAAACCGGAAATGTTTCACTTGCTGTTAAAAATGGGGTAATGGGCATGATTAATGGCCTTAAGAATGCAGTCAACACCTACAACGAAATTTCGAATTACATTGCCGGAGTTAACGATATTTCTTTTCAAATTAACATCCTTTCGTTAAATGCTGCGGTAGAAGCTGCCCGTGCAGGCGAATTCGGAAAAGGTTTTTCGGTTGTAGCTGCCGAGGTACGTAAATTGGCCGATGCCAGTAAAGCTTTGGCTCAGAATGTAAGTCAACTTTCAATACAAAACCAAAAAGAAGCAGCCGGTGCTAACGATTCAATGAGTAAACTTATTCCCGAAATTGAACTTTCGAATACTTATGTGCAGGAATTTATCAGATCGAATATTGAGCAGGGAAGTAGTGTTTTACAAGTGAATAATGCCATTCAGCAAATGAATTCGGTTACACAACAAAACGCTTCGGCCTCGGAGGAGATGGCCGCAAATGCCGAGGAAATGGCCGCACAATCCGAAAGCCTTAACGAGTTGATTAAGTTTTTTAAAATATGATTCTAGTTTTCGGTTAATTATTTTTTAACAAATGCATTTAAATTGAATTTTGTTAGATACAAAGTATTCATTACAATAAAAAGTTTTGTTCATTTGTGACACATGATTGCAAATAATATCCATATCGTCGTTATTGCAGCAGCAGCCATTGCAGGTTTCTGTTAACGCGGAAGGTATGGGGTAAAATAATATAGCAGCCATTCTCTTCCGGGGGAATGGCTTTTTTTATGCAAAAAATATGAACAATACGCTTCAAATAAATAATTCGAATATTGTTGCCTTATTGGTAGCAGCAGTCGCAGCCATTATTATCTGTGTACCTTGGGTTACATAGGATCGGGATGCTATTGCGCAAAAAAAAGCCCTTTTCGATGTAACCGTCGGAAAGGGCTTTTTTTTTGGTAATAACCATATTAAACTTCATAAATATAAATCAGTAAATCAATTAAAAATGAAACAAACACACGAACAAAAGTTTTCTGAAAACTTTAAGCAAATTCCCAAATCGTTTATCCGTGAAATTTTGAACGTAGCTGGCCGCGAAAATATGATCTCGTTTGCCGGAGGTTTACCAAATCCTGAGTTCTTTCCTGTTGAAGCTTTAAGCAAATCAGCTTCCGAAGTTTTTGCACAGTATGGAGCCGAAGTGTTGCAATATGCCGGCTCGCAGGGTTATTTGCCTTTGCGTAAGTGGATTGCCAACAGGTACAGTCAAAAGTTTGGTGTTGAAATTAATCCTGCCAATATTGTAATAACCAGCGGTTCGCAGCAAACCATCGATGTAGTTGCGAAAATGTTTGTTAATAAAGGCGACGGTGTTATAATCGAAAAGCCAAGTTATTTGGGGGGTATTCAGGCTTTGTCGGCCTATAGTCCAAGCTTTTTGCCGGTGAATTTAGAACCCGATGGCCCCGATTTGCTGCAAATTGAAGCACATTGCCTAAATCACGTTCCAAAATTGATGTATTCGATACCTAATTTTCAAAATCCGTCGGGGGTTTGCTACTCGCAACAAAAACGCGAAGCTTTGGCCGATTTGCTTAAAACGTATCAACTGATTTTGCTCGAAGACGATCCTTACTCCGAAATACGTTTCGAGGGTGCCGATGAAAAACCAATTTTTAGTTTGGTTCCTGAACAGGTATTTTGGTCGGGGTCGTTTTCAAAAATGGTTGCACCCGGCTTGCGAATGGGCTGGGTTGTAATGCCCGATAATTTGTGTGCTCATTTTGTGAGGGCTAAGCAGGCAAGCGATTTGCACTCGAACAACCTGTCGCAGTATATTTTGTATCATTTTTTAAGCAACAACTCCATCGATGAGCATTTACAGCTTGTGCGTGAGGCTTATAAAAAACAACGCGATTGTATGGTAAGGGCTTTAAAAATGTACTTGCCACAAGCAAAATATGTATTGCCGCAAGGTGGAATGTTTATTTGGTTACAAATGCCGGTAAACATAAATACCGATAAGTTGGTTGAGCAAACCATGAAATCGGGTGTGGCTTTTGTTCCCGGAAAATCGTTTTTTACCACCAATACCGGAGAAAACTTTGTACGCATGAATTTCAGCAATGCTTGCCAAAGCGAAATTGAAAAAGGAATAAAAATTATTGCCGATGTGCTTACTCGTTAAAAAGTTCTTCGAGAGAACCAAAAAAGTCCGAATCCCATCCGTCCGATATGTTGTCGAAAGCTTCGTCGGGGATGTTTTCATGCCTAAGTTCAACACTGGTAAATTTTTTGTCGGGGTGCAGTTTGAATGTTACAAGCGATTCAACATTGTCGAAGTACCAAATTTGTTGTATCATTTTGTCCATTTCAAATTTAACATTACGACCAACAATTTCGCCGTCCCATAACGAAAATTCAAAATCAGGTTCGGCCTTAAACACCGCCTTTTCGCCGGTCCAAATTTCGAGCATTACCGGGTTGGTGAGCGCGTTATAAACATCGGCAGGCGAGGCGTACAACTTGTAGTATTTTTTTAACGATTTCATTGTTGTTGAATTTATATTTTTACCGGTGCAAGATACAATTTTTTATGGCAGTTTTCAGAATCGGTACGAAATGCCGAGTGTCATAAACTCTTTAAATTGTAGTCTTGTGCCGGTTTGTTCTACGTTATTGTCATCGGTCCATTTCGATGTTAATTCTTTGTCGTAAATAAAGTGAAGGTTTAATTGAGTGGTAACGTATCTGTTTACCTTAAAATCAATCGATGTCTCAGAGTCGAAATCGGGCAATTTGATCAATTGCCACTCTCCGTCTTTAAATCCAAAGTTGAAAAAGAAGTTGTTTTTGGTTCGTAAGTTAATGTTTTCAAAAACCTTTTTTGTAAAGTCGAGTCTTCCTGTCATACCAATACGGCTTTTACGGGTTTGACCTTCGGTGAGCCCGTAAATGGTTTCATCAACATCGGGGTCGAGTACATAAGTTGTTTTTATTGAAAGAGGCGAGAGGAAGGTCGATAAACTACTGTTTGGTTTGTAATCGAAACCAGCCGAAAATGTTAAGTAGGCCGGCGAAAACCACGATGAGTTGGGCGTTTCTACGGTATTGCTTTTGTAGCCGTCGAAAAACTGCGTTTTGAAGTTGGCTTCGGCCGAATAATACCACTCTTTAAAAGCTGAATAGCCAAAACGCGAGTTGATTTCAAAGTTGTCGGAGTTTTTATGCCAGTTTCTGATCGCGCTTTCATTATCTTCTATATAGTAAATTAAACCAAGTTTGGCATCAAGCCCGTTGTCCCATTTCAGTTTCCCTTTTGAATAGTTAGCTGAATAGTTGATGGTTGACAGTAAGCTTGCCGACGTTTTTCCTCCCTTCGACCAAAACTCGTTGATTAAAGTTTGCGATAAACCCGTATAGGCATTGCCTCCCAGTTTCCATGGGCTAAGCTTTGGCTTTCGTACTACAATTTTTTCGAGTGTTTGTTTGGCTTTTTGAGTCGATTGTATTTGGCTTACATCGAGGGTGGTGCGTTGGGTGAGCCTCGATAGGTTGATCGATTCGTCGACCAATAAACGTAGGCTGTTTCGGTCAAAACTTTCAACTTTAATACCTATTGAATCGTTTTGCATATTTTTTAAGTAAACCCATTTGTACCATGCGTTGTCGTTTTGCAAAATAACATTTGAGCTGTCGTATGCCAGGTTGTAAATGGTGAGTTGGTTGGGCATACGGTGTACATGATCGATTAAACGTTGCAGATCATCTCTGAATTGTTGATTAATTATTTGGCTGAGCGAGTCGTTGTAGCGTTTAAGTACAACATAGTTTTGCTGTGCTACCTGATTGGTATATGCTTTTTTGAGCGAATCGATATATTTGTTGCGATAATCTGTTCTGTATTGATTGGAGACAGAATCGCGATAGTTTGTAATTAACGAATCGTTGTAGTGCTTGCGTTTATCTTCAAGGTATAGCGCAATCAGGCTATCGGCATTTTTTTTGTTTTTCGAACTTCTGAAACTATCGGTTTCAACCGCAAGGGCTTTTAACGAGTCGGGCAGTGTTATGATCGAGTCGGCCAAAAGCCTCAACGCCTCGTCGGGGCTTATCAATGGCAGGGTGCTGTACATGCCCACAAATTCTTTCTCGGGAACAATAATCGACTCAAGAGGCATGTCAATTTCGGCACGTTTTTCAATATTGATCAATGTGTTGTTTATTTCGTGAGCATTGGTATATCCTTCAATGCTTTCGGCTTCTTCGATGTTTTTTATTTGCCGGGTAAAAAGAACAGTGTTGCTGTCGATTACTGTCCTAAGTTCTTCAATAACAGTATCGATAGGCGATTTTTCGATAAAATGCACTACTTCAAAAATCTTTTTATAGGTTTCAAAATCAACTGGTTCCCATTGGGTTGAGTTGAGATACATTTTTACTTGCTCAAAGCTCGTAGTAATGCTGTCGTGGTTGTAAGCTGCTTGTGTGTTTTGGTTAAAAATGAAGGTGAACGCAAAAAAAACAGTAATAAATTGAATTTTTTTAATCATCTCTGTTAGCTAAAAATATTGTTTTCAAATTGCCCAAAAAGCTTATTGCTTCCATTTGGTAAATGGGTTTTTGCTTAAGTTGAAGTTGTAGTAACGCTCGTCGGTACTCACTTCGTGGGTGATCCAGGGGGGTAATGTAACGCTTTCGTTTTCATCTTCGAGTTCTATTTCGGCAACAATCAAACCTTGGTTTTCATCATCGAAAACGTCGGTTTCCCATTTTTTATTGTCGATGTATTCAATGTAGCGTGTTTTAGAAACAATGGCTCCTGTTCGCATTTCCATTAATTGCAGGGCATCGTTTATGGGTATTTCGTATTCGAATTCGTCGCGCGAAATGCCTTCAGGTTTTCCTTTAATGGTTAAATATGCG
>JAFGAF010000040.1 GCA_016933815.1 Prolixibacteraceae bacterium | reverse complement strand
GTTTGGTTGAATTTTAAACCTCAAACAGGCCGTGAACAAGATGGCCGAAGACCTGCCATTGTCTTATCCAATTCATCGTATAACGAGATTGTTGGTTTAGCTATATTCTGTCCAGTTACGTCAAAAGTAAAAGGATATCCTTTTGAAGTAGGCTTACCAAACCAGCTAACTGTTAGCGGAGTTATTTTAGCCGATCAAATCAAAAGCCTCGACTGGAAACAACGAAATGCCGAGTTTATTACAAAACTTGATGAACAAACACTAGAAAAAGTTTTGACCCTTCTGGGGAAGATCATCGAGTTGTAAAAGAAAGTTACCTTGGCAATTAAAACCGGAAAAGCTTGAATTAAAAAAAAAAACAAACACCTATTCGATTCAAATTCAACAAGGTATCGATTAAGTATTGGGTGTAGCATCAAGCCTGCCCGTCTTTATTTCAATTGTCCATTTTTTGATTTTTTCCCAATTTCTGAAATCACCTGTTTCAATGCCCAAAAAGAGTTTTCCCATATAATCATCGAATTTCTTTCCAGTAGAAGGTAAGTTGCCTGCAAAAACATTCTTGCTTATAGGGTTCAAACCATGAGCAATTTTATCGGGATAAGTAAGTGCGTTTGCTCGTTTCTTTTCCTTTGATGAAGTGATTGTAGCACAAACAGCAAAAACCGCAACATCTTTCTTGCTCAATTCATCCCTGTTGGCATCAATAAACTCAATAACTTGTGGATTAGGCGCATTTCCACGAATTGCCGAACCAATAATAATCAAGTCGTATGTTGATAGTTCAATCTTCTTCTTTTCAGCCGGTAAGGTTTGTACCAACATCGATTCATTGGCCAGATACAACTTCATACTATCGACAATCTCTTTTGTAGAGCCCGAAAAAGAACCATATACGATTAGGATATTCGTACTTTGCGGATAAGCTGCTATATTCATCATAAGGACTATTGATAAGGTTAGAATTTGAATAACTTGCTTTCCCATTATTAGTTTGTTTCAGTTTTTAGTTTTTTCCAGTAATGTACCCCAATCATAATACCTGTAACAATCAGTACCAACCAATTTATGGTAATGGTCGCCACTTCAAACCGATAACTCCTTTCGATGCCAAATTTCAGGGCATAAAAAATGAAAACTAAAATGGTTAAACCCAATTGCGAGAGCAGAATTACTCGGATTACCCTTTCGCGTCTGGTGTTTTTGGAAAAAGCAAATGCAAGAAAAAACAAGGCAATCGACATAGTAATGTAGCCCAATTCTTCCATCGCGATAAAGAGTCCATGTTCGTTATACTGGGTTAATAGGGCAATGCCGTCTGTTTCGCCTTTCATAACACTAATGGGCACCACCGAAAACTGGGTAAAATAGGCCAGCAACAATACCGTTGCCGAAATTAACGCAAACGACACACTTAAAAGTGTAAATGCTTTATTTGCAGCTTGGGCAATGGAATGATTGGCCACAATAAAGATCACAAAAGCGAACAATTGAAATACGGCTAAATACATCCAATAATAATCCCGTGGGTAATACAGAAGGATATCGGCAAAGGGATATTCCATGCAATTACCCGGGCAATAGGGGCCTGCAGGAGGTATTGCCGCCATGGCAAAGCCGAAGGCAACTAAGGTGAGGATCGACAAAATAATTGACGAGTAAAAGCCAAGCTTTAACGAATTTGAATCTTTTAAGGTTTCCATAACTGTGTCTGTTTGAATTAACGCTACAAACATCATCATAAAAGAATTGTCAATCGTTCGGATGGGTAGGGGCGAACGTGTTGCTT
>JAFGAF010000374.1 GCA_016933815.1 Prolixibacteraceae bacterium | reverse complement strand
TCTTTAGTAGTGATGTTCCACAAATCTTCATCGTTCATGCCGGCAAATTTATTGCCTTCGAGGTCTTGCAACATATCTTTTTTGATACGTACATAAAGGTCGGTATTTCCGGGAAGATCGGCTACCCAATTAATACTGATCGAGTCGAAAGCGACACCGGCAGTAGTTGTGGGGTTAACCAAACCACCATCGTTGTAAAACAACAAATTAGGAGCATAAGTCGAAACGAGGTCTCCACCTTCTTGTTCGTTCACAACATTATCCCAGTCGGTGCTGGTATAAATGGCAAAATCTTCCAACTGTTGAACGTAAGGAGTAGCACCAACAAATTTCACATCTTCGTTAAATTTGATCGAAAATGTTTTGTCGACAGCTACTTCAATAGCGTTGTCTTTTGGGTCGAGTTGCGACCAAGTTGGAGGAACGAGATCTTTAACAGTAAAGTCCCACTTGTCTGTTAAGTCACCTCCATCGAAAGCAGTAGCGACATCAAAGTTGCCTGTGGCATCTTTAATTGCCGATGATCCGATAGTAACCCAATAAGTAGGAACAGTAGACCAGTCAACATCGTTAAAAACGATGGTAACCACTTTACCATTAAAGGTTACAGTACCATCCGGATGGGTGTAAGTAATTACACTGCCATCGGTTGATTTGTCAACAGCTCGTAGTTGAATAGCTTTGTTTTCAGGTTGAGTTGTGGAAGAACTGTACAACCCGATAATTTGACCTTCGGTAGGCATAACATCGCCTTTAAACGTTAAGGTAAATTCCGCGTTGTTGGGATCAATTTTCCCACCATCAGAAGGGCTCAAACCGTTAGTCGCCAATTGGGGCGCGGCAAGAGCCATCTGAAAGCTCAACAACATCAGCACAATTAAACTACTGAGCCATGTAAATGATTTTCTCATAGCACTTGTTTTTAAATTGAACTTAATTGATTGATTGATTTAAAATTATCTATATTTCTCTTCATTTTAATACCAGTTTTCGACCCTTAGGCCTACAACATCATACAAACGTATAAAATTTATCGACAAAGTACAAAACATTTGCCGATATTTTAACACATCCGAAAATTTATGTAACCTTTTATTGATAAAGCTTTGCACCGTATTTCCGCTCATTCTCAAACCATAACTTAGGTTTTTGTTAAATTATTGCCCCGAAGCTTATAAAAAATTAATTCAGAAACAATAATTTTGAGTTTTTATTTGCGTTTTCTTTTTATTTTAGAAAGCCTGATTTTACAGGCTATTTATAAAATAAATTATTAACGGCTTAAACTTTTAATTATGCAAAAAAGGCTTAAATATTTAAAACCCATTCTTTTTATTGCACTTATTTGGTTGATAACAAGTTGCAAAACTTGCGACTGCCCATCGTACACAAAAAATGGCGACAAAAATAAAAATGTTTTACAACATATTTTAATGTTTCGTCCTTTTTTTTCGGTTTCAGTATTTCAAACAACTGCCCTATATACAAAGTCACCCCTCAACACCCTACCCTGAAATAAAAAAAATTACAAATTCCAAAAAGCCAAATCACAAAAAGGCAAATCACAAATCACAAAT
>JAFGAF010000373.1 GCA_016933815.1 Prolixibacteraceae bacterium | reverse complement strand
GTTTTCAAAAAAGGAGTGGTGGTAGAACAGGGAACCCACTATGAATTGATCGATAACAAAGGCGAATACAGCAAGCTTTGTAAAATGCAGTCGTTTTAGTTATTGGCATATTCCCAAACCAGCATTAATGCCCGTCCGTCGTGATAAGGGCCTTTCCATGAATGGGCTTTCTTTCGGTTAATATTCTCGGGCGCTGTGTCCTTGCCATAATTATAACATCCGCCGTATGTTGGGTCAAGCACTTCATTGTTGATGTAGTTCCACATCGAAATAAACGCACTTGCATAGTTTTCATTATCAGGAAAGTATTGTGTCATTAAAGCCAAAGTATGCCATGCTTCGTATTGTGCCCACCAATCTTTTTTATTGTCGATTATTTCTACAGTTCCGTTTTTTTCAAAATCGTAGCCACGGTTAAACAGGCCGTAGTAATTATGGTCGAAGCCATGTTTTAAAGAATGGTCGCATAGCTGTTTGGCTACCTTTAAGGTAATGCTGTCAACTTGTCCGTAAAGCGTTTTCGATGCATCGATAAGCAAATAGGCCGTTTCAATATTATGGCCAAACGAAATATGGTCATATTCCTGGTTTTCAATAATAAAATTTCGGCTTGAATCGCTGTGACTGATGGCTTGCCAGTTTGAAGTGAAAAAAAGTTTGAGCGACCCGTCGGTTTGTACCATGGTATCCCTTATCAACAGCAACATTTCTTCCAAACGCTCGCGAACCTTGGTGTTTGGGTGTACTTGGTAAAAAGTGGTGTAGGCTTCCAATATATGAATCGATGTGTTTTGGTCTTTCCATTTTGGGTTATTCCAGCCAAAAACATTGTTGTTGGTATTTTGTTCGCCCTTGTTGTAATACACCAAGTTGAAATAGCCTTTATTTTCGGTATCGTAAGCAATAGAGTCGATCCAGTTGAACGTTTTAATTGCCCATTGTAAAGCATTGGGTTGCGCGTTGGTTTTGGCATACTCGGCCAATGCAAACAAGGCGAAAGCATTGGCATATATTAAGTTGTAATCTTCGTTCTCATTTGGGAGGTCGATTTTATAATTCAGTTTAAAGCCACCTTGCTCACCGTTCCAAAGGGTAGTGGTTAAAAAATGGTAACCATGTTGAGCGGCAGCAAGGTAGCGGTGGTTGTTGGTAAAAGTATTTGCAGCTTTTGCAGCTGTCCATAAGCCGCGAGCTTGTGTTACCAGCATTTTGTCCTGATTCTTGGATGCTTGCCAGTTGTTTTCAAAATTGGTAAAATATCCGCCGTTAATGCTGTCGTTTAAAGTTGGATACCAAATATCTAAGTGATTAATGGCTGCTTTTTCGATTGCCGAAATATTTAGCCCCAAATAAGTTTTTTGCTCATGCTTGCAACATACAAAAACAAAAATGATTACTACCCATACGATGATTTTCATTGCTAAGTTTTTTGAATGCTAAAGTATAAAGTTGAATAATTATTTAGGGGGAAAAATATGCCTTAATGCAGGGCTTACTGTATCAAATTATAGCCGATAGTATTATTTTACTTTATTGGCATGTAAAAATAGTATTCTTAAAAAATTCAATAGGGTTTTAGCCCAATAAAAATATTGTTTACCCTATAATAGTGTTTTTTTTATAATAAATTATTGCGCAGTAAAATAATCGAAATAAAATTATTTTATTAAATTGGCCTTGTTTAAAACAAAAAATAAAGGTGTTTACACTTTCTTGTATTAAGTTCTTTGAGGCATTGATCTGAATTTTAGTGTGTTATAGTGATAAAATGTAAAACGTTAAACGTACATTTTGACTACTTCATTTGCAAAAATAAAAATCAATTGTTGAAGTTTGAATAATATTTTGCCAAATCTATTGGTAAGCAAAAACCGAATAAAAACATGCTAAGAGGTAGGGAATGCTTTAAAAAAGTGATATATAAGGGAGTTGTAGCTCATTTTGAAGAAAGATACAGCTCAAAAAATATTGATTAGTGAGCTTAAAGCTGTATCTTTATGAGCTTAAAAGTGGAAAATGATTGATAAAAGAAAACAGCAGATAATTGATTTCGTAAAAACGAAAGGACAAAGTT
>JAFGAF010000372.1 GCA_016933815.1 Prolixibacteraceae bacterium | reverse complement strand
CAAATACGACCGCACCAGATATCGGTTACCCGCAAATTTCTCCGAAAAACTCACACATCGTTCTATTTGATGTTCGGCATTATTCAAAGCAAAACCTTCTCGCACCTGAAAAGCTTGCGGCACATTTGCAGCCATCGACTCAATAATTAAAGTATTCATCAACAAAGTATCGATATTGCTGTGTTTAAATCCTTTGGTTACAATTGCGGCATGACCAAAATTTACGCCATTAGGCACATTGGCCGAACCGGGTAAAAAATTCACGTTAGGTCTGATAATGATGTCGCCTCTGCGAGTTTCACTTAAGCCTTCGATAGCAAAAGGAACATCTGCATTCGAACTAATACTGTCTGAATGATTGGTTTTGTTGTTTCGACATGACAAACAACAAATTAACAGCATAACTAAAATAACTCTAAATGTCATAAACTATCAAAAAGTGTCTTGCAATATATAACTATTGTGCCATTATATGATTCACAAAAAAACATTTTATGGTAAAAGCTTGACTATTGTACAAAACAAGCTAAATTTGTGTTACAATTAAAAAAAACAATCATGAAAAAAATCTTATTTCTAAGCTTGTACGCAATTATCATTGCCTCAATAATGATCTCGTGTAACTTATTCCAAAACAACGGTGTACCCAACAAAACAATGGATGCCGAAGATGCAAAAGTTGAAATCAGAGCTGCCAACCAAGAAATTACAGCTAAATTCGACCAAATGGTGGCCACGCCCGCCATGGGATCATTGAACCACTTGGCTACCATGTCGGGAGCCGAAATGAAATCGGCCAAAACCAGCCAAAAAGTTTTAAGCATCTTCGATTTTACTTACAGCAATGCACTAAACTATTTCAGGGGCGAAAAAAGTGTTCTTAAATCGGGCTTATTCGACGATGACGACGATGAAAGCAGTATGTACGGATATTTTGAGTACAACTTCTACACCCAAGAATTTGATTTTATTGAAGAAAGCAACAGTGTTTTCCAGCTTAAATACCCAGCCGACGAAACAGCAGAGTACAACCAAATTAACAATGCAGTTCTAACCATCTCGAACCTCGAGTTTACAAAAATCAAATCGTACGAAGAAGAATACAATTGGTACACCGAAACTTACGAAACCGTTGAAACCGAAGAAGAAATACCTACCAGTGCCAATGTAGAAATAACCATCGATGGTAAAAAAGAACTCGAGGCTTCTTATAAAGCTACATACAACAGCGATGGTCTTCCGCTTTCGGTTGAAGCTTCGAAAGAGGCCGATGGCTATAAGCTTACCTACAGCTTTTCGGGAAGCGGCACCAAGTACCATTCAAAAGTTATGTACAAATACAACTCCGAAGAGCTAATGAGCCACGACCTCGACATAACCTACACTTCCGATATGGAATACATCCAAAAACTCGAAGGCGAATATACTGTTGCCCCCGTCAAACTCGATGGCTGGATCAACATTGAAGCCATTGAAGATTACATGGAAGAAAACGAGGCCAACGCCGACTTAACTTATTTGAATTCACAACTCGACATAGTAGCCATTCACACTGCCGAAAAAGCAGTAATGGGACATGTTGAATTTAAAATGTACAACGACTACGAATGGGATGAAAGCTACCCCGAATTGGCAATTGTTTATGCCGACGGCACTTACGAATGGCTTTACGATGTTGTTGAATATGAATAACTTTTGTTGTTGCATTAAAAAAAGACAATAATTTTTTGAATACAAAATCATTCAAAAATACAAAATCAAAGAGGGTGTCTGAACAAACCACGGCATCCTCTTTATTTTTTTCAATAAACCACCAAGCATGTTCCTTTGTTTCTTTGAATTAATCAGTCTTTTTATATTTTTGTTGAAACCGTTTTTTACACGACTAAATATTTTATTATGAAGAAAATAATTTTAGTGGCTGTTCTTCTATTCAGCCTTGTTCTGCATTCATTATCCTGCACCAACTTTATGGTAACTAAAGGAGCATCAACCGACGCATCGACAATGATTACCTATGCTGCCGACTCGCACGTGCTTTACGGCGAACTGTATTTCACACCGGCAGCTACCCATCCCGAAGGAGCCATGCTCGACATTTACGAATGGGACACCGGAACGTTTTTGGGAAAAATAAAACAAATACCCCAAACCTACAATGTGGTGGGCAACATGAACGAACACCAGTTGGCCATTTCGGAAACCACTTACGGTGGGCGTAAAGAGCTGGGCAGCCAAGCCGGAGCCATTATGGACTATGGCAGCTTAATTTATGTTACCCTGCAACGCGCCAAAACAGCCCGCGAAGCCATTAAAGTGATGGCCGATTTGGTTGAAACATACGGCTACTACAGCTCGGGCGAATCGTTTTCGATTGCCGATGCCAACGAAGTTTGGATTATGGAAATGATAGGCAAAGGCGAAGGCGAAAAAGGTGCAGTTTGGGTCGCTCAGCGCATTCCCGATGGTTACATCAGCGGCCACGCAAACCAGGCACGCATCACCACCTTTCCGCTTAACGACAAGGAAAACTGTTTGTACTCGCCCGATGTGATTTCGTTTGCCAAAGCCAAAGGCTGGTACAACGGCCCCGATAAAGAGTTCAGCTTTTCCGACGTTTATGCCCCACTCGACTTTGGTGCAGCTCGCTTTTGCGAAGCCCGCGTTTGGTCAGGCTTCAACAAAGTTGCAAAAGGTATGGATGTTTATACCGATTATGCCATGGGTAAAATCGAAACCGGTAAACATGGTTTTGGTAGCAACCGCATGCCTTTGTGGATCAAACCCGACCGCAAACTATCGGTGGCCGATGTGATGGACATGATGCGCGACCATTATCAGGGTACGCCCATGGACATGACCACCGACATTGGCGCCGGCCCTCATGGTTTGCCTTACCGTTGGCGACCACTCACTTTTACTGTTGATGATGTTGAATACTGCAACGAGCGCGCCATATCGACCCAACAAACCGGCTTTTCGTTTGTAACCCAAAGCCGCAACTACCTGCCCGACCCCATTGGCGGTATTCTCTGGTTTGGCGTTGACGATACTTACAGCACTTGCTATGTACCTGTTTATTGTGGCATCAACAATATACCCAATGCTTTTGCAGTTGGCAACGGCGACTTGCTCACTTACTCCGAAACTTCGGCTTTTTGGCTGTTCAACAAAGTGACCAACTTTGCCTATTTGCGTTACGACAGCATGATTGAAGATGTGAAAAAAGCACAAAACGAACTCGAAACAAGCTTCATCAACATGGTTCCTGCTATTGATCAGGCTTCACTTAAATTCTGGAACGATGGCAAAAAAGAGTTGGCCATTGAAGTGTTGAACAACTACACTGCACAAGCCACACAACAAACCATGAATCGCTGGAACAGCTTATTTGAATATTTGCTGGTAAAATACATCGACGGCAACATAAAAAAAGAAGCCAACGGAGAATTCATGCGCACCGAAACCGGCGGAACCCCATCGCCATTGCAACCGGGTTATCCCGAAAAATGGAAACGTGCCATTGTAAACGATGCAGGCGAAAAACTGAAAGTGATTGAATAAAAACACAATATAAGCTGTCGGAAACAAAAATTCGGCAGCTTTTTTTTTGGCGGTGTGACATAGGTTACAAAAGATTTTTGCATTACAAACTATTGTTGTATTCATTTGTTTAGTTTACAATAATCAAAGTTTAAAAAATCAACATAAGAAAAAACCGCAACACCATGCTCAATAAAATCATTGATTTCAGCATACGCAACAAGCTTATTGCCATATTGCTAACCTTAACAATTGCCGTTTTTGGCATTTATGCTCTTACCCAAATACCCTTAGGTGCCGTACCCGATATTACCAACAATCAGGTACAGGTAATAACCACCAGCACCAGCCTTTCGACACAAGATGTGGAACAATTTATTACTTACCCCGTTGAGCTCGAAATGTCGAACCTGCCCGGCGTAAAGGAAATCCGTTCTATATCGAAGTTTGGGCTGTCGGTAGTTACCATTGTTTTCGACGACAACATGGGCACCTACCTGCCCCGCCAGTTGATTGCCGAAAAAATCAAATCGGCTTCGGAAAACATTCCCGCCGGATTTGGAACTCCCGAAATGGGGCCAATCTCCACCGGGCT
>JAFGAF010000371.1 GCA_016933815.1 Prolixibacteraceae bacterium | reverse complement strand
TTGGTCGAGTGCTTCCCGATGGTCGGGGTGAGCAATGGATATCAACAAGCGGGCACGTTCCTGCAATGTTTTTCCATATAAATTAACAGCTCCTTGTTCGGTAACTACCCAATGCATGTTGGCACGTGTACTTACAACACCTGAACCCTGCAATAAAGTTGGAGTTATTTTCGAAACACCTTTGTTGGTAACCGAAGGCAAAGCGATAATTGGTTTACCACCTTTTGAATGGCCGGCACCACGTATAAAGTCGATTTGGCCACCTACACCTGAATAATGCTTGGTACCAATTGAGTCAGCACAAACCTGACCGGTTAAATCAACTGCTAAAGCCGAGTTAATGGCTGTAACTTTATCGTTTTGACGTATAATGTGTACGTTATTGGTATGAGCAACATCCATCATGGCCACCATTGGGTTGTCGTCGATAAAATCGTACAATTTTTGCGAGCCCATTAAGAATGAAGCTACCATTTTGCCTTTGTCGATGTTTTTACGACGACCGGTAACCACTCCTTTTTCAACCAAAGGAAGAATACCATCGGCAAACATTTCAGTATGAACACCCAAATCTTTGTGGTTGCCCAATTGAGCCAACACTGCATTTGGGATACCGCCAATACCCATTTGCAAAGTAGCGCCATCTTCGATCAACTCGGCCACATTTTTACCAATGGCTTGGTCAATTTCCGAAAGTTCACCCATGTCGTGAGTATATAATGGTATATTGTCTTCAACAAAAAAGTCGATACAATCAACAGGAATCATGGCATCGCCCCAGGCACGTGGCACGTTAGGGTTAACAGCGGCAATCACCACATCGGCTTCTTGTACGGCAGCCAAAGTAGCATCAACCGAAGTTCCCAACGACACGAAACCGTGTTTATCGGGTACCGAGCACATAATCATAGCTACATTTACTTTAAGGTAGCCCTCGCGAATCAGCTTTTGGGTTTCGCTCAAAAACACAGGAATATAGTCGGCATAACCGGCTTGGGTTTGTTTACGCATGTTGCCGGCAACAAAAAATTGTTCCGAATGAAAAATCCCTTCAAACTCAGGGTTGGCAAAATCAACCTGTCCCTCGATATGGATGTGCTGAATGTAAACATTCTTGATTTCGCCCCTTCGGCCACGTTCAACCATTGGTTTAATGAGCGTATGGGGAGTAACGGCCACACCACTTAAATGAACACGATCGCCACTTTTTATCACTTTAACCGCCTCTTCGGGGGAAACATAATTGATTGTCTTCATAATTGTATAATTTCCTCTTGATTTTTTAAAAACAGTTGGCAAAGATACAATTCAGAGGGATGCTGCAAAGCAGTTTTTCAACTTTTATCGGAAAAAATTCGAAGGTTCAAAATTAATTAACATATACAGTTTTTTAGATGTTTTAATACTTTGAAAATATGCACCATAAGCACACATGACAAAGATCATGAAAATGTTTTTTCGACAAGAATGATTAAGCAAAAATGAAGAATTGATTATCGTTTTTTGAACAATCGGCATCAAAATTAAATTATCCGAAAAAAAAACATTTTTATGTTTTGATTGCATCAGTTTTTTATATTTTTATGACGCAATTACACATCCACAATGCATTTATAATGAGAAAACTT
>JAFGAF010000370.1 GCA_016933815.1 Prolixibacteraceae bacterium | reverse complement strand
TACTTTTCAACTTTGGCTTCGGGCTTACGACCTTGCAGTTCAATTTCTACCTCTTCGCCATCGACGGTTAAAATTGCCAGGTTATCGCATTCTCCAGTTCCATAATTGAGAGTAGCGATAATGGTTCCGTTTTGGGTGAATTGCACAACACCTTGCACCGGATGACGGCAGTCGCTCACTTTGATCAATGGCTCAATGATTTCCCTTGCCCACACATTACCATTTGAGCTTTCAATGCTTACACTACCTGTAATTTCAATTTTGTCGTCGGAGTGCTCCATAGGTGTATCAAAGCCTTCGAGCCAATTGCGGATTCGATTTCCGGTGTAAGTAAGTTCGGTGCCGTCGGCCAAAACCAAAGTTGCGTTGGTATTAATAGTAACAACACGATTGGTTTCGCCATCGGTATTGAATGTTTCAACTGTTACGCCGTCGATTTGTACCGAGTCGATTACGCAATTGTTGTAAGTAATTGTACGAGTTGCGCCATCGGTTGTACGCGGAGCCGAAACTTCAATAGTAACCAAACCGCTGATTACCCTGCCATTTTTGAGGGTTGTTGAATCGCCATAATCGATGGTAATGGTAATGGGGTACTCTTGTTCGCCGGTTTCGATGGAAACGTTGGGGTTATTCTCGCCTTTATAGCGCATGCCCATATTACCTTGCATAAGGTTTTTGCTTCCCTTGTAATTGGCCAGCTGGCGAAGTAATCTTTCGGCATCGGCAAAAAACGAAACCTCGAAATCGATTTCTTCAACTACGCTTTCGGCCATCATGTCGTTTTCAGCAATTTCGGCCGATTTAAGTATCAGCTCATCATTTTCGGTCGGAGCTACTACCGAATCGTTACAAGCTACAAATACCAAAGCCAATGCTGCAATCAATACAAAGAATTTTGTTCTCATGGTTTTAAATTTTTAATGATTAACAATCTGTTTACACCTACTATCCGCATTGGCCGGCATGTACCCTACCAAAAAAATGCCGGTCAACAAAAAAAATTGCTGACCGGCACCTATATTGTTGATTTTCAATTACTATTCGAAGTAATTAATATACCAGTTGTTTTGATTGAGCAATAGGTCATAAATACGATCCTTTTGTGATCCCGAATATTTTTCAGCAACTTTACTTGCCAAATACGAAGGGTCACCACGGCGTATGGCAACACGCATTAAATCGTAAAACCTTTCGCCTTCGAAGGCCAATTCACGAGCACGTTCGTCCATAATTTCGTTTTCGAACTCGAGCCTTTTCCCGGCAAGGTTTCCGGTTAAATCGAGCCAACCAACAACCTCGTTGGTAAACGGATCGAACAAAAACTTGATGTCCTGAATTAATATTTCGGGCAAACCAACACGGCCGCGCACACCATACTGGCTACGCGTAATTGTTGAGTTATAGTTACTGCCATCGTTGATAATGTTAAGGCCTTTTTGAGTGTACGAACGCATAACACCGCTCGAATCGGGGAAACTCCAATAGTTGTATGCTTCGGCCAAATACAGGTTAATACCACCTGCGCGGTAAATTATAAAGTTGGCATCGTGGTCGTAGCTTTCTTTCCCTTGCGAGAATTTCACAACTACGGTATCCATTCCATCCATAACACTCTCCACACTGCGTTGCTCTTCGTTCATTTTGTATTCGAGCATTTTTTCAAATTCGAGCCCCATTAAGAATTCATTATTCTTTGAATACAAATAAGAAATTCCATACCCTCTGTAATAATCGCTTGGTAAACCCGGAAAAACTGTTCGTGTATTTTCAAGATTGTTGAAATCGTATAAAATGGCATATGCTCGCCATTCGGTTTCCCACATGTGCACTGCACGTGCTGTAGGTTTTAGCATATAATCGTTTGCCCCGTATGGTTCAAATAATTTTTGAAGGCTGTTTTGTTGCTGGTTGGCTTTATTGAACGAAAGCGTAAAAATGTGCTCACGACTGTCGATATTTGTGAAAATTGACCCCCACAATGAACCTGCGAAGGCATTATCGAGCTGATAACGGTAATTATCGGAGCCGTTTAGCACTACTTTTTCGAAAAAGTAAACAGCACGGGTTAAATCGCCAATGGTAAGATACATATGACCCAAAAGGGTATTGTATCCCCACTCGCTCCACACGGTTACTTCCCACGAGTTATCGTTGTTGTCGATATAGTGGTTTACGCCAACCGCTTTAACTTTCTGCTCAAGTTCGGCTGTAAAATATCGCACAATCTGATCGGTATCGTAATACTGTTTTTCGAGAATGAATTCCTTTTCGGGAATTGTATCATTATTGTAACCATTAAGCGTGTATTCAATATATGGCGAAATGGTATAAGACCCCGGCGAATTAATAAATGCCTCAATATCTTCGATTGTTGAAAGTTTTTGATCGATCATTGGTACCTTGCCGTAAATACGAACGGCATTAAAATAGGCCCAGGCACGCATGGTTAAAGCCTCGCCGTAAAGACGATCGTAGTTGTTCACCGCTTTTGACTGATCGAGCACATCAGGGTAGTTCTTTTCAAGCACATTTAACAAACGGTTGGTTGCTGCAATTAACTTAAAAAAGTTTTTTGGCGAAGCATATTTGTTGTTTTTGGTGATATTAAAATTGTAAATCTCCATTAAATCGGCATCGGCATTTGAAGTTACGGTAAGCAAATCGCCACGCAACTCACCCAAAACAACCAACTGTTCAACCAAATTTTGCTGTAACGAGTATAAACCCATAGCAGCCGAACGGTATTCATACCAATCGGTATAAAAATCCTCCTCGTTAATATAGATATCCTGATCGGGATCAAAGAAGTTTTCACAAGCGGTAAAAGTACCCATCATAAAAACAACAGGAAGCACTATGGTTATCGTCTTAATGAACTTATTCATAATAAAGTATGCTTTTTTGTTATAAACCAATTTTAATACCTACCAAGAATTGCCTTGGATGCGGCGACTGCCCGTAATCGATACCCTGATCGAGTATGTTGAACGAGTTACTGAACTCGGGATCGTAACCCAAATAGTTCGATAAGGTTAGCAGATTAGTAGCCGAAATGTAAAATTCGGCATATTTAAACGCTAAGAATTCGTTTGGAATGCGGTAGCTTAACGATACGTTTTTCAACCTCAGGTACGAACCATCTTCGATCCAACGTGTCGAGAAATCGCTGTTACCAACAGGGTCGTTCCACATGGCTCGGGGCACATCGGTTTGTTGCCCTTCGTACTGCCAGCGGTTTAATGTGTAAGTACTTTGGTTGTGCAAGTCGGTCATTGCTTCGTTTTTGTACCTTAAATAGTTAAACACTTCGTTACCCGACACAAAATTCACAAATGCACTTAAAGTAAAGTTGCGGTATTTAAATGTATTGGTTACCCCCCCAATCATTTCGGGGAATGGATTCCCAATCACCATTTTATCGAAATCGTTGATCATTCCGTCGGGTGTACCAGCAGGACCCGAAATATCTTCGTATTTAGCATCGCCGGCACTGTATGCAACTCCCTTATCGTTCATAAGGTTTGCTGCCTGAGCTTCTTCGGTAGTTTGGTAAACGCCTAAAAAGTTATATCCGTAGAAGCTGTTTGCCGCCTCGCCAACTTGATTTACCAATTCATATGAATTAAGCGTAGTTACAAATTTATCGTTTTCAATTTCGGTAACTTGATTGTTTACGCTCGATAAAGTAGCTTCGACATCCCATTTAAAGTTGCGTGAATTTACGATACGAACAAAAGAGTATAAATCCCAACCGCGGTTCTGCATTTTTCCGTTGTTTTCAGGTCTGTAATCGTAACCGATATAAGCCTCGAGCGGAATGTAAAGCAACATGTTGCTAACATTTGTATTGTAAAAATCGAAATT
>JAFGAF010000369.1 GCA_016933815.1 Prolixibacteraceae bacterium | reverse complement strand
CTATTTCACATAATCGGCTTCCATCAGAAATTGGTAGCTTTTTTCGACACTCACAATGGGTTCGAAATTGTATTTTTCAACTTCGACAATAATGTGCTTCTTTCCTGAAATTTCGGCAGCAGCAAACATGGGTTCGAAGTTCATTTTACCGCTTTCGCCCAATTCTTTTTCGTCTTTAACGTGCCACAATTCGAAACGGCCGGGGTAACGGTTAAAGTAATCAACAGGATCTTTTCCGCCAACAACAATCCAATACAGGTCGATTTGGAAAAACACTTTTTCGGGGTCGGTATTGTTAAGCATAAAATCGTAACGCACCGAACCGTCCTCGAGAGGATTGTTAAATTCGCCATCGTGGTTGTGGTAACCAAAACGAATACCTTTTGCATTACATTTTTCGCCAACAATATTGAAGTAATCGCAATATGCTTTAAGATCGTCAACCGAGCCGTACCCTTTTTGACACATAAAAGGTTGAACAATGTATTTTACGCCGGCAGCAACATGTGCGTCGATACAAGCATCCCACCAAGCCATGGTTTCGTCCCAGGTAGCTGAGTCGGGCAGTGCTTTACCGGTGTGCGATGCCAAAAATTCAACACCATTGTCGTTGAGCAATTTTTTGAATTCAAGCGGATCCATGCCATAAAACTGCCCATCGGCATAACTGGCAGCTTCGATAAAATCGTAGCCAATTTCGCCAACACGTTGAACGGTAGCTGCTGCATCATCTCTCATTGCATCGCGAATTGACCATAATTGAAGGCCAATTTCTTTTTCGACCTTTTTCTCGCACGAGGTAAACGACATCGAGATGATAGCAATAAGCAATAAATAGGTTAATTTCTTCATAGGTAATTTATTTTAAAGTTTGTTTCAGAGCCTAATGATTTAAGTAATTGTACTACAGCTCTTTAATTTTTATATTACGAAACCACACATCGTCACCATGGTCTTGTAGTCCGATATAACCTTCGGAAGCCACATCGGCCCAGGTTGGATTCAGCTCGGGAAACTTGCTTCCTGCAACCAATTCATTCCACTCGGGAGTCCACAGGTGGTATTCAACAACCGTTGCATCATTCATTTTATGAATTACTGTTCCTTTGAAACAAATAATTTCGACGGTGTTCCATTCGCCTGCCGGTTTTGCGTTTTGTGGTTTAGCAGGAATCAGGTCGTACAACGATCCTGCTTTACGGTTGCCATCGACACCAAGGAACGAATCGGGATGCTTTTCGTTATCGAGCACCTGCATTTCGGGAGCAGTTTTCCAAATGTAATCAAACTCAGGAGTTTCTTGACCAAGGTAGAAAATGCCTGAGTTACCGCCTTCCGAAATTTTCCATTCGAGTTTTAAATGAAAGTTGGTAAACTTCTTATCGTAAAGAATATCACCACCTTCTTTGGCACCGGCTTCGCCACGGCCCGAGCCCTGGCATTTAAGCGCGCCATCTTCGATGATCCAACCTTCGGGGAAAGTTGTTTTGGCGTAATTGCGCCAACCATCGGTATTCTGGCCGTCGAACAGTAACATCCATCCTTCGGCTTTTTCTTCTTTGCTAAGCTGATTTGGCCCAACTTCGGTTTTACACGATACAGCCAAAAAAGTCAATACAATTAAAATGATTGATAAGTTCTTCATATTATACTGATTATGGTTAATAATTTACGCCGGCATATCGGGCAACGACCAACCTTGGCGGTAGGTGTGCTTGATTAATTCTTGCGAGAAAGCGATTGCATTTACCGGATCAGTCCATGTTTTATTGAAGGTAGGATGCCCGTCTTCAATTTTGAAGCCATCTTCGATTACGGTTTTAACAGTTTCGTTTTCGCCAATATTTGTAAAACGCATGTTGGCTCCGTCCCACTCCAGCTCTTTGTTTAAGCCTTGCAAGCGAACTGCCAGTACGCCCATAACAACCATTTCGTTGAAAGGACCAGCCTCGGCAAAATCGGAAGCAGTAGGTACACGGTTTTCGGGCGATTCTTTGCAAGCACGCACCCAATCCATTTCGTGGCTCAGTTCAACCTTGCGGCCTACCAATGGGAGTTCGGGTTTTTCAATTGAACCATCGGGGCGCAAAATCCATGGGTTTACGCCATAGCAACCACAAATGAGTTTTCCCTTTGTTCCATGGAAAATAACACCGCCACCAGCATCGTTCATATCCTTACCAGCCGGCCAGTTTTCGGGCATGTTGGGTTTCAAACCACCATCGTACCATTGAACCTCCACCTGTGGAAACTTCATTTTAATTTTTTTATCGCTGATTTTCCTTTCGGGGAAAGTGAGCTTTACGGTTTGTGCAGTAGGGCACGAGTCGGTTAACAACAAAGTTGAACTGCCTTGTGCTTTTGTTGGATATTTCAATTTAAGACCAACAAAAACAGGGTGCAGAATATGACAAGCCATATCGCCCAGTGCACCGGTACCAAAATCCCACCAGCCACGGAAATTCCAAGGCGTGTAAATTGAATGGTAGGGGCGCATTGGGGCCGGGCCAATAAATGCATCCCAGTTCATGGTTTCGGGTACCCATTCGCCTTGTTTAGGCCTTGCCAAGCCCTGAGGCCAAATTGGACGGTCGGTAAAAGCTTCCACCTTGGTTACATCGCCAATTTCGCCATTCCAAAGCCAGGTACAGGTTTGCCTTACACCATCGCCCGAACTGCCCTGATTACCCATTGAAGTAGCCAGTTTGTACTTTTCGGCCAGTTTTGTCAACAAACGCGATTCGTAAACAGTGTGGGTAAGCGGTTTTTGAACAAAAGCATGTTTGCCCATTTCCATGGCCTGAGCAGCAACAATTGCATGGGTATGGTCGGCAGTAGCCACAATTACGGCATCGATGGAGTTGCCCATCTCATCGTACATTTTACGAAAGTCGCTGTACCTTTTTGCATCGGGGTTTTCGTCGAACACGTGCTTGGCATATCGCCAGTCGGTATCGCAAAGTGCCACAATGTTTTCGGTTGGTTTAACCCTTTTCAGGTTGGCATTTCCCATGCCGCCAATACCAATTACAGCAATGTTTAATTTATCGCTGGGTGCACGTTTGCCCAAACCGGCTATCACCGAACTGGGTAGAAATGTGAAACCCGCAGCAGCCAAAGCCGATGCGCCTAAAAATTTGCGACGGCTAAAGCTGTTGTTGTCATTTTTTGTTTCCATTTTGATTTTCTTAGGTTAAATTATTATAGATCAGCTTGTTTAAAATTGAGACAATAAATTTACTAAATAATTTTTTCATTTTCGGCATCCCAGAAAACTTTTCGGTTTTCGCGCAAAGCAATGGTAGCCATATGTGCAGTAATAGCTTCTTCGAAACCTTGATCGATGTTGCAACTAGGCTGAACTCCGGCACGGATGCAATCGAGCCACTCTTTAATGTGCAGGTGGGTAGTATCGACCCTTTTCCCTTTAACGTAAGTATAAAGCAAACCCCTGCTGGCGAAATACTGTTCGGTTGGCGAGGTAACCGCATCGGTTTGACCACGCCCCGGAATATAAGTAATCATTGGTTTATCGGGGCTCATCAGGCCTTGTTCCAACTGTTTTTTGTAACGGGTTGAATTTCGGTCGGGATAAACCAACAGTGTATTCTCCATTTCCATGTTGGCATCGTGCCCCATAATTATTTTGCCCCTGAAGCGATCGCTGGCAAGTGTTGCACTGTACATGAAGGTTAAATCGCGCTCGGGGTACTCAAAAACAGCCTGGAACACATCGGGTACTTCGCGGCCATCTTTGTAATAGTAAACGCCACCCGAAGCCACTGCCGAATGCGGAATGCCCAGCTTCATTACCTGGTTAACAGCATCGAACTCGTGGGTGAGCAAATCGCCCGAAAGGCCGGTACCATAATCCCACCAGCAACGCCAGCGGAAGAAACGTTCGAGGCTGAACGGATGAGAGTTGGTAGGTTCAATAAACTGAGCCCAATCGATGGTTTTCGGACTTCCGTCGGGATGAATATCGTAAACCCACGCCCCGTTTGGATCGTTTCGGTTGGTACAAACTTCGATCAACGAAATTTTTCCCAATATGTTTTTGTCGATTACCTGCTTGGCTTTATGGAAACTGTCGGTTTGACGGCCTTGGTGACCCAATTGAAAGATGATATCGGATTCCTTAACCGCTTTGCGCAGCGCAAAAACTTCGTCGGCAGTACGTGTAAGACCTTTTTCAACATAAACATGTTTACCCAAACGCGCAGCTTCGATAGCCATTTGAGCATGCCAGTGATCGGGCGTTGCAATAATAACAGCATCAACATCGTCGGCAGCAAGCAAATCGGTATAACGGCGGTAACGCTTAGCGGTTTGCACCATTTTTCCGTCGCTGCCCGTGCGGTTGATGTTCGCAGCAGCCTGAAGGGCTTCTTCGGCAAAAACGTCGAATAAATCGCACACTGCTGTGATTACAATATTTAAGTTGTCCTGTGCCAAATAATCGGCATAGCGCCTGTCGGAAGGGTTCTTTTCGGCACCGGCTTTCCAATCGTCGATTACACTTGGATGAGCAAAACCGGCAGCTCGCAACAATTGCTTGCCCCTTATACCGAAGCCAATAATGCCTAGCCTAATGGTTTTCCCATCGGAAACAACCGGACTTTGCGCCTCATCATCGTCGGAAAACGACAAGCCCAGTTCTTGTGCAATTGAGTTATGGCGAAGGCGATCGAGGTTCCACTTTTTGTACATCCCGTAGCCAAATGCGCCCAAAACGGGTACTGTAGCCAAGCCTTTTAAAATATCCCTGCGGGTAACTTTATTATTGTTTGATTCTTTATTTTCCATAATTCGAACAGTTATTTTTTCCTGTTAAACAATATTCTATCGATTCCAATTTCTTTTCCTGTTGGAAAAACCAGCAAGATTACAAGAAGAAAAATAAAAATGAGGTTTTTATCGACCCACAAGGTATTATCGGTTCCGGCCAACATGTATTTAACGTTTATTAGTGCCGGGTGCGACAACCAATAAAGGCCAATTAACACAATACCCGAAACGGTGGCCACTTGGGTTAAAAGCCCCAAAATAAGCCCCAAACCGATGGCTATCAACCCCCAAACATTCATAAAATCGATAACATTTAACAAAGCACTGCTCGATGCCATTGACTGAAAAATTCCGGCGAACCAACCTTTTGAATCGATAAGGAAAGCAAACGACGACCAATTAGGGTTCATTAGTTTGCTCACCCCCTCGTAAAGGCAGTACCAGCCTATAAGCACACGTGCAACAACCAGAACGGTTAATTGCGTGTTTGAAAAAGTTTTGTGTTTTTTAATCATTTGTTAGTTATTTTTTATTGTAAAGGTTTGAATTATAAGCTAATCACTCTCTTTTCCATATTGCTTTGGTAAGCCTTTTCTATTATTTGAATAACCCGAAAAGCATGATTTGGTGTTACAGCCAAAGGTTCATTATTTAATATTGCCTTGTAAACATTTTCGAAGTAATCGATGTATTTCCCTTTTAATGTTTCAACTTTTTGTCGCACTACATTACCATTGATTTCAGTATGCATTATACCATAACGCTGTTCACTGTCGGCACCAAGCTCTTCGCTATCAGGCGTTAATCCGCTCTTAAGCTGTTCTTCTTGCGGGTCGAGGCCATATTTAACGAAAGAGCCCAAGCGCCCATGAACCGAAAAACGTGGGCCGGGTTCGCGAACAATTGCCCCGGCTTTAAGCACAACTTTAGTTTG
>JAFGAF010000368.1 GCA_016933815.1 Prolixibacteraceae bacterium | reverse complement strand
GGTTGTCCAACCATGAGCGTTTTAGTTGTTCCTCCTAAAATTTGATCGCTGGTGCCATTTATCTCAAGCACTTCGTTTTGGTTAGCTGCAAATGTGAAATTTGTTTCCCAGTGCCATTTTTTGTTCTGAATGTTAATGGTATTCAGCGAAAGTTCGATACCGCGGTTGCGTACATTACCTATGTTGGTAACCAAGCTTCCGCCTCCCGAAACCAACGGAAGATCGCGTTTGTAAAGTAAGCCTTCAGAGTCTTTGTTATACACATCGATAGTACCGTTAATGCGGTTATCTAAAAAACCGTAATCGATACCAAGGTTGGTCTCGTGGGTTGTTTCCCACGACAAGGCTGCGTTAACCACTCCGCTTGGATAGTAGCCATAAGCCACCTGGTTGCCAAATGCGTAGTAGTTTGGCCCGGCACCTGTTGTTTGTGTGTCGTAATTGCCAATGCCCGAGTTGTTTCCTGTAACACCATACGATAAGCGAAGTTTAAGGTTCGATAGTTGGTCGATACTCATAAAATCTTCTTCCGAAATGCGCCATGCAAATGCTGCCGAAGGGAATGTGCCCCAACGGTATCCGCTTGCAAACTTCGATGAGCCATCGGAGCGAACGGTTGCTGTTAGCATGTATTTGCCTTTGTACGAATAGTTTGCCCTAAATGCATACGATATCATGCTGTTTTCGGCATACGACGAAGAAAATTCCTCGATGTTTTCTTTGCCCGCTGTTCCAATGTTGTGGTATTTTGTGCCGGGTGTTGGGTTTTGGGCACTTAAAAAGTATTTTTCGTAGTTGTAAGCATTCATGCTGAATAAGCCCATGGCACTAATTGAATGATCGCCTAAGCTTACATTGTAGTTGGCTATATTGTCCCAAATCCAATCGAAACTGCGGGTTATGGTATAGCTTCCAAGCGGTGTGCCGCCAACACCATCGCCGCTGTAAGAACCGGTTCGGCTGTGAGTGAGGTTGGGCGATAAGGTTGTTTTTAAACTCAGGTTTTTAAACGGCTTTATTTCGAGATAAACATTACCTAAAATACGGTATGTCTCTTTCTCTTTCATTTCGTTTTCGTAAAAAGCCAATGGGTTGTAAGCATCGGTAAATTGATGAGCCGAAGTTCCCATTGCTTCAAAGTTGCCCGGTTTTATGTTCAAATTGCCCTCGCTGTCGTAAGGGGTGTTAAACGGGTTCATGCGGTAAGCAACTTTAATGCCTTCGTCGCTACCGTAATCGTTGGCCATATATGCCATGTTGAGGTTAATGCCTGCCGAAACAATGTCGTTGATTTTTGAGTCGATACTGGCTTTTATATTGTAGCGTTGTTGTTCGTCGCCTAAATATACGCCTTCGTTTTGGTTGTATCCAATGCCAAAGTGGTAGCTGGTTGCTTCGGAGCTGCCGTTAACCGACAGATAATGATTTTGTTCCATCCCATTGCGGGTAACCATCATTGGCCAATCGTATGTTTTATTGTTGTTGAGGTTCTCTTTTAAAACATATTTGTCAATGCCATCGAAAAGCAAACCTTGTTGGTGTGCATCGCGCATCATAAAATAAACGGGCTGCGAATACGATCCGGCTGCTTGTTGAACAAATTGCAAAAACCTGAACCGGTAAAATTCTTCGCCATCCATAAAGTTGGGCATGCGGGCCAATTGGCTGGCTCCGTAGTAGGCATCGTACGAAACACTGGTTTTTGATTCCGATTTTGCGCCACTGGTAATGCCGCTTTTTGTAGTAACCATTACTACACCTGCGGTTGCCCTCGATCCGTAAATGGCAGTCGATGAGGCGTCCTTTAATATGTCGATTCGTTCAATATCTTGTGGATTTAAAAAATCGATATCGCCACAAATAACACCATCAACAACGTAAAGAGGTGAAACTTCGGCATTTATCGATGATTTTCCCCTTATTTGAATGTCGAAGCCTGCTTGGTCGCGGCTACCGCTTTGGGTAATACTTACCCCGGGAACAGCTCCTTGCATTGATTGAAGTACAGAGGGAGAGCCTTTCATAACAAGGCTTTCAGAGTCGACTGATCCTACAGAACCTGTTAAATCGTTCTTTTTAATTGTACCGTAACCTACAACTACTACTTCGTCGATATCTAAAGCCTGCTCGGCCATTACAATATTTATAGCAGTTTGGTTGCCAATTTCGATGTTTTGTGTTATGTAACCTATAAACGAAAACTGAAGAGTGTTGCCCTCAGTTGCCTTAAGACTGTAAAAGCCATCGGTATCGGTTATTGTGCCGTTGGTGGTTCCTTGCACCACAACAGTTACACCAGGCAAAGCATTGTTGTTTGTATCGGTTACTTTGCCCGTTATGGTTCTGTCCTGCGCAAATGCTACCACTCCCAACAGGGTCATTAGTAATGATAGTAATAAGTTGCAAGTAATTCGTTTCATAAGAAAAAATTTAGTTGTCGTTAAATTCTATTAGTCAGATTTGTTTCCCTATTTTTTCATAAAAAGGACTTTCCGAAATTAGCCGAAGCATGAGTATTTAATTGTGGGTGAATTGTTGGAAAATGGGGGGTGATTTGTCATCGCCTTTAAAAATAGAGTATATAAGAATCAGATAATCAATGTTTAGGGATTTGTGTCGATTTGTTTCTAAAATCAATTTGTCGTCAGATAAGCGATAATTTATCTACATTTGGGAATTGATTGTTTATTTATGTTGCCGAAAAACATACATATAATAATTGTATTTGTTGGGGCTGTTCTTTTTCAAGGTTTGGTTTTAACATCAAGAGCTGTCGAAATTGAACGTTTTGAACATTTAACTACCGAAAACGGCCTGTCGCAAAATACCATTACAAGTATTCATTGCGACAGTAAAGGTTTTTTGTGGTTTGGTACGTATAACGGGCTTAACCGTTTTGATGGTTACGATTTTAAAATTTTCCAAAATACAATTAATCAACCCGAAATTTTCACCAACAACAGGGTGATTGGAATTTGGGAGGACCTGCGTGGTTTTTTATGGTTCGAAACTTACGACGGGTACTACCATCGCTACAACATGCGAGAGGAAACTTTTGCAACCTTACCCAAATATTTACAAAGTGCCGAAGAAAAATACAGCAAAATGAATTGCTTTTATCAGCACAATGCCAACGAAATTTGGTTGGGTTCGTCAAACTCGGGTGTGTACCGCTTAACATATTTGCCCGAAACCGACGAATATGTTACCAATCAGTTTTTAAGTCGTGGACAGTTCTCTATATCGAATAATAATATTCGTTTTATTATTGCCGATAGGGACAGTAACCTGTATATTGGTGCACGTAATGGCTTAAGCTTTTTAAGACATCAGGACAACCGGTCAGAGTCGTTTTATTTTCAGCATTTTTTTACCGACTTGAGGTTCAGTTGCGGAACATCGGTAAACAACGAGGTATGGATGGGAACCGAGAACAATGGCGTGGTAATTTATAATTTAGATACCCGAACCTTTTCGATTTTGAACGAAAAAAATTCACCGCTAATCAGCAATCATGTCGAAGTAATTAAAACCAGCTCGCAAGGTAACGTGCTTATTGGCAGTTCCGATTTGTTTATTTATCAAACCAAACAAAAAAAATGGCTTTCAATCGAAATTGTAGGAGAACAAATTGATAAGATTTATGAAGACCGTTCGGGTACATTGTGGGTAACCAATGGTAAGTTTGGTGTACAAAAAGTTGATCAAAATACAGGCGAAAACAAATATTTTAATTTAACAACCGATATCAACAAGTACTTGTCGGATATGCAGCGCCCGTATTTTTACGAAGACAGGAACAATAACCTTTGGATTTGCCTGCATGGAGCAGGTTTGGCGCAATACAAGCCCGAAACTGATGCTTTTTTCTTCTATCGCTACAATCCTACCGATCCGAAATCGATTAGCTCGAACACCATTATGTGCATGACCGAAGATCGTAACGGAACATTGTGGGTTGGTGCTGGCCTCGAAGGAGGAATTAATAAAGTGATTCTGAAAGATCCCGCATTTACATCAATGAGCATAAAAAATAATTTTTCCGATTACATGGAGAATATTGTTCGTTCAATTTTTGAAGACAGCAACAAAAATATTTGGGTGGCTTCAAAAGGTGGCGAGATAAAATTATTTGATAACAACTTTAATGTTGTTGAACCGGGAGTAGAATACCCTTTTAAACCAAGTGGTGAATTGGTTTTTAATGTATATTCCATGTTTCAGGATTCTAAGGGTTATATATGGATTGGTTCAAAAGGTGCAGGTATTGCCGTTACTACTAAGCCGGTTGTTGAGTCGTGTACCGATTACAGCAAAATCAAGTTCAATTTGTATCAACACAATGTGGCCGATTCAACATCGTTATGCAGCAATAATATATATAGTATCACCGAGGATCACAAAGGGCAAATATGGATAGGTACTTATGGGGCAGGTATATCGGTTTGTAAGCTCTCTGACATGAACAACTTGTTTTTTACAAGCATCAATTCCGACAATACAAATCTGTCGAACAATATGGTGCGCAACATGTTGTTCGACAGTAACAATAACCTGTGGATAGGAACCACATTCGGATTGAACTTTCTAAGTTCCGAAAAAATAAACAATGGTAATTTCGATTTCGATTGCTTTTATCACGATCCCGAAGATCCAAATTCGTTAAGTTATAACGATGTGGTGCATATTTATGAAGATTCGAAAAACAACATTTGGTTTGGAACTTTTGGTGGGGGAGTAAACAAACTTTCGAGCAATGGTAAGTTTTCGCGTTACACCAGTAACAACGGATTAACTAATAATGAAGTGTTTGGAATACTCGAAGACCGGCAACAGTATATTTGGCTAAGTACAGGTAATGGTCTTTCGAGGTTAAACCCAATTACACAAAGCTTCGATAATTATAATAAATCGAATAATTTAAGTACCAATAGCTTTTCCGAAAACACGTGTTTGTTAACCAGTAAGGGCAATATTGTGTTTGGCAGTATCGATGGTATAGAAATCATCAGCCCCGAAAACATTAAACCCCGCACGTTAAAATCGGTAGTGTTATTCACCCAGTTTCAGCTTTTCAATAAGAACATCGATGTAAATACCCTAAACTCGCCATTGCAACAATCAATTATTGCAAGTAAAAAAATTGAGCTTAAACACAATCAGTCGAGTTTTAGTGTTGAGTATTCGGCAATGAATTTTCTCGATGAGTCGAAAACTCAATATGCCTATTATTTGGAAAATTTCGATCAGAGCTGGAACTACGTAGGAACGCAGCGCAAGGCCACTTATACCAACCTTAAGCCCGGCAAATACCAATTAAAAGTAAAAGCTGCTTTGTGGAACGGAAATTGGGACGATAACGAAACCACACTCACAATTATAATAAACCCACCATGGTGGCAAACAAACACAGCTTACATTGTTTACCTCATACTTTTTATTGTCTCAACTTACTTGGTTAGCAGGGGTGTAATCAGAGTTAACTCGTACCGCAACGAGTTAAAGGTCGAGAAAGCGGTAAACGAGTTAAAGCTTCAGTTTTTCACCAATATATCGCACGAAATTCGAACGCCACTTACCCTTATTTTAGGTCCAATTGAGGATGTGTTGGCCGATAAAAAGTTCCCTCTTGAGTATCGTTCAACGCTTGAACTGATGCAAAAAAATGGCAAACGCATGTTGCATCTGCTCAATCAATTGCTCGATTTTAGAAAGGTGCAGAACAAAAAAATGATTTTACGGGTTCAACAGCTCGATATTGTGAGCTTTGCCAAAAGTATCTTCGATAATTTTACTCCTCATGCTCATCACATGCAGGTCGATTTTAAGTTCTTGGTAAAAGCAGTTCCCGAAAAAATATGGGTCGATCCGAATAAAATCGATTCCGTTATTTTTAATATTTTATCGAACGCATTTAAGTTTACACCGCACGGACAACATGTTACTCTTACCATTGATTACAACGAACATTTGGGCGAAGTTTACTTGAGTGTAAAGGATAGCGGGCCGGGCATAAAGGATAAAGACATACCTCACATTTTTAGCCGATATTCAATATTGAGTGGAAGTAACGGATCAATAAGCGGCACAGGTATCGGCTTAAATCTTTCGAACGAACTGGTTAAAATGCATGGTGGCGAAATACGAATAGAAAGCCGCCCTTCGAACGGATGCACTTTTACTGTTGTATTAAAAACCGGAACAGAACACTTTCATAATTTGCCAAATGTAATTTTGACCGATGAATCAAACGAAAGCTCCTCGAATTTGGATTCAGTAAAATTGCCACAATCCTCAATCGATTTATTGCCCGACGAGTCAGCTGTTGAGCACACTGTTGATCCCTCGAATAAAAAAACAATACTGTTGGTTGAAGACAATCTGCAAATTTTAAATTACATCAATGAGTCGTTGTCGGCAAAATATGCTGTTATTACTGCAAAAAATGGGCGCGAAGGGCTCGAAATAGCACAAAGCATAAATCCCGATTTGATACTTTCAGACGTTATGATGCCCGATGTTGACGGCATTGAAATGACACGCATGTTAAAACAAAATTTCGATACCTGCCATATACCGGTGATTTTATTAACAGCCAAGTCGGGTGTCGACGATCAAATTTTGGGCATCGAATCGGGAGCCGAAGCCTATGTTTTAAAACCATTTAACATGCCCGTGCTGAAATCGATGATCAATACCATTTTGCAGCAGCGCAAGTTGATACTGATGAAATACCGCGACAAAGCCAATATCGAAGTTTCAGATATTAAAATCACTTCGCGCAACCAGGAATTTTTGGCCAATGTTATTAAATTCATCGAAGAAAATTATACCAACCCCGAATTGTCAATTAACATGCTTGTTGAGAATTCGTGTGTTGGACGAACTGTTTTCTACAATAAAATTAAAAGCTTAACGGGGTTAAGTCCAATAGAATTAATGCGGCAGGTAAAACTTAAAATTGCAGCACAAATGTTACTAAACGGCTACAATGTAAACGAAGCTGCCTATCAAATAGGTTTTACCGACAGCCGTTATTTCAGTAAACAATTCAAAGAGCTGTTTGGACAATCGCCCAGTCAGTACAAAAAGAATAATTCAGCGTCAAACTGACGATCAAAATCCGAATATCAAATAAATCAGCAAGTAAAGGCTACTTTTTTCAAAAAAAAATAGCAGGAATGTTTTTTTCTTGCTGAAAATTAGTACTTTTGCCAACCGTTTTTGGGGGGAACTGTACCCAATACGCATTGCTTGCGTATTACATTCCTTTGAAAAACAGCATTTTGTGATATTTAAAAATATTAAATTTTAACAGAAGTATAATGCCTACAATTCAACAGTTAGTTAGAAAAGGAAGACAAGTGATTGAGGAAAAAAGCAAATCAAGAGCACTTGATTCCTGTCCGCAACGCAGGGGAGTATGTGTACGTGTTTATACCACCACTCCTAAGAAACCAAACTCGGCCATGCGTAAAGTAGCCAGGGTAAGGTTAACTAACACAAAAGAGGTGAACGCCTACATACCGGGCGAAGGCCACAACTTACAAGAACACTCGATCGTATTGGTTCGTGGTGGTCGTGTAAAAGACCTTCCGGGTGTACGTTACCACATTGTGCGCGGTGCATTGGACACTGCTGGGGTTGAGGGACGTACCCAGCGCCGTTCTAAATACGGTACCAAACGTCCAAAAGTTAAAAAATAGTGTTGAAATGGTTATTTAAAGTTGTGGTTTGGTTGAGTAAATGATTCCGTAAGGATGAACTGAAGATTACTTGAGCAGCCGATTTGGATAACACAAACTTTAAGAAATGAGGAAGTCAAAACCTAAGAAGCGGATCATTTTACCAGATCCAAAATTTAACGATGTTTTAGTTACTCGTTTTGTAAACGACCTGATGGTCGATGGTAAAAAAACAGTTGCATACTCGGTTTTCTACGATGCAATTGAAATGGTAGGGCAAAAAGTTAAAAACGAAGAGCTCTCACCTCTCGAAATCTGGAAAAAAGCATTGGAAAACATTACTCCGCAAGTGGAAGTTAAAAGTCGCCGCGTTGGTGGTGCAACCTTTCAGGTTCCAATGGAAATCCGTTCCGACAGGAAACTGTCAATCTCAATTAAAAACATGATATTATTCTCACGTAAACGTGCCGGTCGTTCAATGAGCGAAAAACTGGCTGCCGAAATTCAGGCCGCGTTTAACGAAGAAGGTGGTGCATACAAACGTAAAGAGGAAATTCACCGTATGGCCGATGCTAACCGTGCGTTTGCCCATTTCCGTTTTTAATTTGTTGGTTTAGTTGGATAAAATATTGAATGATTTAGTTTAAGGTTGGTATATAAAATGGCAAAAAGAGACTTAAGATACACCAGGAACATTGGGATTATGGCCCACATTGACGCCGGGAAAACAACAACTTCCGAGCGTATTTTGTATTTCACAGGTTTAACTCACCGTATTGGCGAAGTACACGATGGAGCAGCTACCATGGACTGGATGGAACAAGAGCAAGAACGTGGTATTACAATTACCTCGGCTGCAACAACTACTCAATGGAACTACAAAGATGAAGAATACAAAATTAACATCATTGATACCCCGGGACACGTTGACTTCACCGTTGAAGTTGAACGCTCGTTACGTATTCTCGATGGTGCTGTAGCTCTTTTCTGCGCTGTTGGTGGTGTCGAAGCACAGTCGGAGACCGTATGGCGTCAAGCCGAAAAATATGGTGTGCCACGTATTGGTTTCGTTAACAAAATGGACCGCTCAGGTGCCGATTTTTTCAATGTGGTTAATGAGATGAAAGAAAAATTGGGCGCAAACCCAATGCCGCTTCAAATCCCAATTGGGGCCGAAGAAACTTTCTCGGGTGTTGTTGACCTTATTGAAATGAAAGCTATTGTTTGGCCCGATAACGTGACTGAAATTGGTCAGTTCGAAATTCAGGACATACCCGCAAACTTGCAGGATGTT
The DNA here is from genome assembly GCA_016933815.1 of Prolixibacteraceae bacterium. GTDB lineage: Bacteria > Bacteroidota > Bacteroidia > Bacteroidales > Prolixibacteraceae > Roseimarinus. The sequence goes on along the minus strand of JAFGAF010000368.1, from coordinate 779 downwards.
GTTGACGAATGGCGCGAGAAATTAATGGAAGCCTGTGCCGAGCATGACGAAGCATTAATGGAACGTTATTTCGAAGATCCCGAATCGATTACCGTTGACGAACTCAAAGATGTTGTTCGTAAAGCCACAATTGCAGGTACAATTATTCCTGTGCTTTGTGGTTCGTCATTTAAAAATAAAGGTGTACAACGCATGTTGGATGCCGTTTGCGCTTACCTTTCGAGCCCACTCGATAAAGGCGAACTTATTGGACGCAGTATCGATGATGAAGACGAAACAATTACCCGCAACCCCGATGTTGATGAACCAACTTCGGCATTGGCATTTAAAATTGCTACCGACCCATACGTAGGTCGCTTAACTTTTGTAAGGGTTTACTCAGGTAAACTCGAAAGCGGTGGCACCTACCTTAACCCGCGTACCCGTAAAAAAGAACGTATTTCGCGTATTTACCAAATGCACTCAAATAAACAACAGCCCCGCGAAGTAATCGAGGCAGGCGATATTTGTGCAGTTGTTGGTTTGAAAGATACCCGTACAGGCGATACCCTTTGCGATATCAACAAACCAATAGTAATGGAATCGATGTCGTTCCCTGAACCTGTAATCGGAATTGCCGTTGAGCCAAAAACTCAAAAAGATCTCGATAAACTAGGCATGGGCTTGGCTAAATTGGCCGAGGAAGATCCAACATTCCGTGTAAATACCGATCACGAAACAGGTCAAACCGTTATTCGTGGTATGGGTGAACTTCACCTCGAAATTATTGTTGACCGCTT
>JAFGAF010000367.1 GCA_016933815.1 Prolixibacteraceae bacterium | reverse complement strand
CACAATATTACGCGCCCAGCCTGGCACCCTAATTTTTAAAGTATATTCGACAGGCTTTTCTGTTTCAACTTCAAGCTTAACCATTCCGTTGTATGGATAGGCAGTTTTTAATTGCACATCGATTTCTTTTTTGCCAATTTCGATTTTGGCTTTATTCGATATGAATAAGTTCACATAGAGTTCGTTATTACCTACGGCGTAAATATGCTCGGGTATTGACGGTATAAAACGGATTAAATTGGTTGGACAACACGAACAATCGAACCAAGGCTGACGTGTTGCTACGCCATGATTAAATTTGTACTGTCCGTCGGACTCCAAAGGGTTGGGATAAAAAAACCGGGTACCATCGAGCGATATGCCTGCAATTAAGTTGTTGTACAAAGTGCGTTCAATAATATCGATATATTTCGAATTACCCGACAATTGAAACATGCGTTGGTTCCAATCAACACTACCAATGGCTGCACAAGTTTCGCTGTAAGCCGTTTTGTTGGGCAATTCGAAATTATCGCCAAAAGCTTCGCCATCGTGGCGTGCACCCAAACCGCCGGTGAGATACATTTTCTTGTTCACCATGTTTTCCCACAAAGCATTTACTGCAGCTAAATAATTGGCATTGTTGTACATTACAGCAATATCGGTCATGCCGGCATATTGATAAACGGCTCTTACCGCATGCCCCACAACTTCGGTTTGCTCAATAACCGGAAGATGATCCTGATTGTAAGTCCCCCAAATTTCGCGTTGTGTACTGTCGCCGCGCATATCGAGAAAAAACTTCGAAAGCTCTAAATATTTTTCGTTATGGGTAATGTGGTACAACTGTATTAATCCTGTTTCGATTATTTGATGCCCCGGAGGTGTTTGCAATTTACCCGGACCGAAGTTTTCAACCAACAGATTGGCATTTTTAATAGCAATATCCAAAAAATTGCGCTTACCGGTTGCACGAAAATGAGCTGTGGCAGCTTCAAACATGTGACCACTGTTGTAATGCTCGTGGCTCGATTGTTCGCTCTCCCAACGCTCGGTTGCGGGGTTCACCCACCATGCGGGCGGGTTTTGCCTGTCGATAGTAAACCAGGTAGTAAGGTAACCATCGGGCTCCTGTCCGGCAGCAATAATTTCGATTATTGAATCGAGATAAGCATCCAACTCGGGATTTGGATTGCTAATGAGCGAAAAAGATGCCCCTTCGATAATCTTGTATAAATCAGTATCATCGAAGGGCATTTTTCCCTTGTATTTACCATCAATTTTTCCGCCTGCCACCAAAAAATTTTGCATGCGCCCTTCGGCTTCACATTTTGCAAACGAATGGTCAATGGTAACAGTTTGTACTTCCTGTATTTTTGGCAACCAAAAACTATCGGTAATTTCAACATTGGTAATATTTACCGGCTGAATTGGATAATTGGCATATTTTTGATTTTCACTGCACGAAGCAATGATCAACAATACAACAGCCAAACAACAAATACGGGTTAACTGACTCATAAGCTAATTTTTAAACATTGCCTAACTGCTGGTATTTTTTATAAATATCGGCATAGATTTTTGCATTTTTTGCAATAGGTTCGTAAGTTTTCTCAAAACCCTGCCCCATTGCTTTTTGTGCATCTTCAACTTTTGGATACACACCTGCAGCTACAGCAGCAAACATGGCAGCTCCTAAAGCAACACACTGTTCGGCACGGGCTACTTTAATTGGCATGTTCAATACATCGGCCATGGTTTGCATAACAAAAGCCGACTTTTTGGCCACACCACCAATACCTACAACCGATTTAATTTCGATGCCATTCTCGGCAAACCGGTCAACAATTGCTTTCGAGCCAAAAGCTGTTGCTTCAACCAGTGCACGCATAATACGTGGTGCCGACGAGCCCAGATTCAAGCCGGTTATGGTACCTTTCACATTTTGATCGGCATCGGGTGTGCGGCGGCCATTTAGCCAATCGGTAGCAACAATTGTCGATTCCTCTATGGGTATTTGCATGGCTTCTTTTTCCAAAGCCGGAATAATTTTCTTTTCGATTGTTGCAGCCATGTCCTTATCGTCAACAAATTGCAAAGGCCAGCTTAGAACATTTTTAAACCAGGCATATACATCGCCAAAGGCCGACTGACCAGCTTCGAGGCCAACCATGCCCGGAATAACCGAACCATCAACCTGACCACAAATACCCGGAATAAGTTTGCCTTCCATTTCTTCGTACGGTGCCACAATAATATCGCAAGTTGAAGTGCCAATTACCCTTACCAAAGTATTCGGTTCTATTTGGGCCCCAACGGCTCCCATGTGACAGTCGAAAGCACTAACACCAACAACTACCTCTGTTGAAAGTCCAAGTTTTTGTGCCCACTCGGGAGTTAATGTACCAAAAGCTTCGTTGCTGGTATAAGTTTCGGTAAAAAGGTTATCGCGCATGCCAATTAGTTCAGGGCCCAACTCTGCCAAAAATTTTTCTGGCGGAAGACCGTTCCAATCGGGATGCCAAAGTGCTTTATGCCCGGCGGCGCAGCGGCTACGTTTCACTTTATCGATAGCCGTATTACCGGTTAAAACAGCCGGCAACCAATCGCAGTATTCAACCCACGAAACAGCCTTGTTTTTTAATGTCTGGTCGTTACGCAAAACGTGCAAAACTTT
>JAFGAF010000366.1 GCA_016933815.1 Prolixibacteraceae bacterium | reverse complement strand
TTGCTCGACGAAGCCGAAAACGGGGTGCTCGAGGCCTTAAAAGAAAAAGGATTTATTGAGGGTACAAACTGCAATATAAAACGTTACAGTGCCGAGGGCGATATGGGCACGGCCAATTCCATTGCTCAAAACATCATCAATAATCGCTTCGACATGGTGATAAGCATTAGTACGCCAGCTTTGCAAGTTATGGCCAATGCCAATAAGGAGGGAAAAGTTCTGCATGTGTTTTGTGCAGTTACCGACCCTTATGCTTCGGGGGTTGGCATAACCGGTACTGCTCCCCACCAACACCCGCCACATTTAGTGGGCATTGGTACTTTTCAACCTGTTGAAGAGGCATTCGAAATTGCCAAAAAGATGAATCCTGATTTAGAAAAAGTAGGTACTGTTTGGTGCCCCAGCGAGGTATGCTCCGAAGCCTGTGTTCGTTTGGCAAGGTCGAAAAGTAAAGAACTTGGCATTGAGCTTGTTGAAATGAGTGTTGAAAATACAACTCAGATTTTTGAAGCAGCCAGCAGTTTAACCGCACGAGGCATAGACGCACTTTGGCTGGGTGGAGACAATGTGGTTGAACTGGGTATCGATCAGCTGATTAACGCTGCCGGAAGGGCTCAAATACCACTGTTTACCAACAACCCTTACAACATTCGGGGCAATGTATTATTTGGCCTTGGAGCCCGTTATTTTGATGTAGGCAAAATAGCAGGTACAATGGCTGCCGATGTGCTTAACGGCAAACCCACTTCCGATATTGGTGTCGAAAATGTTGTGCCCAACTATTTGAACGTTAATGCCGATGCATTGAACAACATGTCAGTAAAATGGAATATTGAACAATTCAGGTAAACTTCATTAAACCGTTCAAATATTTTTTGAAGCTATTAGCCAGGATAGAATGATTCGGGCTATTTCTTTTTACTTTTGCTAAATGCCATTGGATTGTAGAATATTTTATCCCGCAGTTTAGTCAGTTGCAACAATTGCCACTTTTCAACATAATCGATAGCTTTTCGCAATAAATCGAAATACAGGGCAAACATTAAAAATATGCTAAACCCCCATAAAACAAGTATATTGAACAATACAGTACCAATTTTTACATTCCCCAGGTATTTGTATGGTGCATAAAACTGCGCACGTCCGTTGTGGTAAACCGGCTCCCTGAATATGGCTTCGTCCGATTGATAAATGTACAAACTTGTTTTGTCGATTTTTTTGAATGAATATTTATCGCGCATTATCGATTCAAGTTTTTTGTTTACATAGCGGTTTCGATAGGCAACAAGCTCGCCGGAATTGTTATTAAAACTACTCAACAAGTAGTTCAACTTTCGATCAAGTTCGCGTGTAGCATGCTGGTATCCCGACAAGTAAAAACTGCGCCCTTTATTCAATAAACTATCGTAATAAAAATATTTTTCGACCCTGTAATTATTTGTTCTTAAGGCTTCGAGCCCATCCTTATTTACAGAATCAATCTCGTTCATTAAAACACTGAATGAGTTATACATTAAAGGTTCAATTTTTAAAGCTTCGGCCTTTTCACCGCCGGCAATTAAACGTTTATATTCATCAAAGCTGTGCTCAAGTTCGGGCAACCAGTAATAAGTCATAAAGTGATACTTATTCTTTTGTTGCTCCAAATCGAAAGTATGCTTACGATATTTGTTGTTTTTAAATTGATTAACAGCCATTGCCTCGTAAGCCCAGCGCGAAGCCATAAGGTCGCCTATAAGCGGGGTGCGCGAATAGTTACTGATTGATGGGTGCATTTTATTGAAATCGACAATAACACCGCTTAAAAGCAATTGAGGTACCAAAAGCATCGGAATAAGAATATAAATAGCCACTGCCGAATTAAGCCCCGACGAAAGGTTTAAACCCAATAAATTGGCAAAACATGCAGTACTGAACAAAATCGCCCAGTTACTGAATACCAATCCATTAATGTCGAGCATAAAGTAACCGATAGCCATAAAACTGGCCATCTGAACAGCCGACAGCACAAACAGCATTAATATTTTTGAAGTAAGGTAAGCACCTTTACTGAGGTTGAGAAATTCCTCCCGTTTTCTGATCTTTCTATCTTTAAAAATTTCTTCGGCACTAATGCTTAAACCAATAAACAAGGCAACTACAACGCACATAAAAAAGAAAGCCGGAATGTTGTCGTTGTTACCAAACGAATAAACTCCATCGGGCGAAAATTTCGAAAAGAAACCCAATATTAGCGCAAGTACCGGTGCCTCAAGCAAAGCAATCGACAAGTATTGCCTGTTTGAACGTTTGGTGGCATAATCGCGTTTCAAAAAAAGCTTAAGCTGCTCGCCCCAACCGGGAGTTTTGAACTTTACTTCGGGAACGGGCTCATCGTTAACCGGGTTTTGCTGCATAAAATCAACAACCCTTGGCTCCACTTTATTTTTGTAACGCTCGTACCAATCTTCGGGAGCTATTTTCCTTCGCCTGATACTTTTCCCAAAAGGGTCAACCATGCGTTCTTCAATAATACGTAAGGGTTGTTCGGTTTTAACGTTACCACAAGCCATGCACTCGCTTTCGTCGGGGTTCACATATCCGGCTTCGTGCTTAAAATAAGTCACAGCTTCCATCGGATTACCGAAGAAAACAACCCGCCCGCCTTTGTCCATTACTATCAGGCGATCGAACAACTTAAATATATCGCTCGATGGCTGGTGAATATTAGCAATAACCAGCCTGCCTTTCAAACACTGCCTTTTAAGTAAATACATTACTTTTTCGGAGTCGGCCGACGAAAGCCCCGAAGTAGGTTCATCGGCGAAAAGAATGGCAGGTTCGCGCATCAATTCAAGGGCAATATTTAAACGCTTACGTTGTCCGCCGCTCAATATTTTTTTAAGCGGGCTTCCAACCACCAAATCGCGGGCTTCAACCAAATCGAAGTCAACCAGCGATTGCTCAATAATTTCTTCAATCTCGCTATCGGTCATGCTACCAAAACAAAATCGGGCGTTGAACTCAAGGTTCTGATAAACCGTAAGCTCTTCCAGTAGCAAATCGTCTTGTGGCACATAACCAATTAAACCCTGCAACCGTTCGGCATTTTCAGGGTTGTGCAAATCGTAACCATTAATGGTAATTTTTCCTTTGTGAGGTTTTAGCTTTCCATTAAGCACATTCAGCAAGGTGGTTTTACCAACACCACTTCCGCCTAAAATACCCACCAAATCGCCCGATCGTTCCTGAAAACTTAAAGGGTGCAAACCAAACACTTTGCGCGAAAACCGATATTCAATATTCTCGGCATTATAAATAATGATGCTTTTACGTTCTTTTCGAATAAACCGCGACATAATGCTACTGTAATAAATTGGCACTATGCGCGAGGTTCGTAGTATTCCACCCGACGGAAATAAATAAAGCCGGTTTTGAGCCAATCGGTGTCCGTTGAGGTAAAGGTTACGCGGACCCGAATATTTAAAAAATAAATTGTTGATGCTTTTAATGCGAATCAACTGTACCTCAACCTGTTGGTTAATACGTTGCAAATGCTTAATCTCAGTATCGTGATATTCTTCATTTCCATTTACAACAAACAACGAACTTTTATCTTCAACCTTTTCAATCGATTCGAGATAAAACTTTTTAAGATCGTTGTATTCGGCTTTATCAATTTTAAGGCCGCGTGCTACAAGCTTAACTGTACGAATATCCTGCTGGCTTATTCCGGTTGGCTTATTAATAAAATTAAGCAACTGAACAACAATCATGTAGCGCGTTTCGAGTTTAAATAACTCAACAATGCTGTTACATATCTTTTTCAGGTATTTGCTGTTTATGCCCTTTTGGTCAGCTTCCTCGTTGCCGTATAAAATCTCACGATGCCTTACATGGTAGTAATCAATATTTTGATGGTACAATTCCATGTACTTCTCAACCAAATCGCTACTAAAATTTTCTTTCAGATACGATTGAACCAACTCCGATGACTCAGTACTTGAGTTTTCGCTGTTAACATCGGTTACTATGGCAAAAAGCTTGATAAGGGTTTCAATAATGCCTTCGTACATGTATATGCTTATTTTATCATAACAAAAGTAGAATTTTAAAACTCGAATCGAAAACTTTTTTAAAAGATAGGGATATTGCACCACGATACTTAATAAACTGCCCGCATTGTAACCACCAATTTGGATCAAAATAATACATCAAAAATTTCTCATTGTGCTCAAAAACCCTTCAAAAACTCAACAAACCTGCAACATTTGATGTTTAACGAAACATATTCGTGAAGAATTCAATAATTTCGCTTCAAACAATTCTAAAATAATGCTCAATGATTAGGTTTACAAAAGCACCAAAGCAATTTTTCATTTTGCTCTTTTTGGCACAAATTTTTTTGTCGATGAACAGTTTTGCCCAGAACTATCAATTGGTTTGGGAAGATCAATTCAATGGCAACAGCCTCGACTCAACAAAATGGAATACCGAAAACCAGGTAGGCATTTGGAACACCGGAGGTAACAGTGAGTTTCAACATTATAAAAGCGAAAATGTTACTGTTGGAGACGACGGAAATGGCAACAACTGCCTAATTATTACAGCCAAAGAAGAACAGTTTGGTGGCTATCATTACACATCGGGCAGGGTGAATACCCGCGGAAAATTTGCTTTCCGGCGCGGAAAGCTCGAAGCCTCGATCAAAATACCCGATTTGGCCAACGGCTTATGGCCTGCATTTTGGACCCTTGGATACACACCGGTTGGTTGGCCCGACTGTGGCGAAATTGATGTGCTCGAAATGGGACACGCCGAAGGAATAAGGCAAGGTAAAATAAACAGTTTTATTGGTGCTCACTTATTTTGGGGGCCATATCCGCGCGATTACGGAAAAGAATTTGTAGCCGGACAGGACCTTTCGACAGGTTTTTTTAAACACACGGTAATATGGGATGAAAACTCAATTTCGGTTTATTTTAACGACTCGCCAACACCCTATTTTTCAATGGGGATTGATGGCGACGACACTGAGGAATACAGAAACTACCAACACTATGTTATTTTCAACCTGGCTGTTGGAGGCTCTGTTCCGGGTATATACAACCGCAACGAAATAACAGCCGGCTTTCCGGCAAACATGTATGTCGATTGGGTAAAAGTTTATCAACTCGAACCTGATTTTTCGGCCGAAGAACTGCCCCTTTATGGCAATTACGGCGTTTTTCAGGAAAGTGCACCTGTTGATATGACCCTTAAACCAACATTCGATTTGTTTGTACACACCAAAGGATTAAGCGAAAAAGCCGACGAAACAGCCTACGCAGGCAGTAACGTTCTGGCCTTTAATGCAAACCCAAACGAAGCCTTCGAAATTACATTAAAACCTGCCCTTTCGCGCAATATGGATAATTACAAAAGCGGAAGTATTCAGTTTTATTTGAAAACCAACATCGAAGGGAACCTGAGTATGGGCTTTGCCGATCAATTGGGTAATGAAGCATTTATAGCAATTGATGAAACATTTCCCCGCGACGGAAATTGGCATCCGGCTTTTATTCCTATCGAAAATACCCTCAACCAAATTGAAATTACAGCGCTTACCGACTTACTGATAATAAAGGGCGAAAGCAGCCAAAGCGGCTATATTGCCATCGATGAGGTATATTACAGCGAAACAATTCCCGCAAGTGGTGTTTATGGTGTATATACAAACAACCCTGCCATCGACAATAAACTGAATATCGACAATGTTAACGGGCATGTTTACAACTGGGATGGTACCGTTAGTTTCAATAAAAGTTTTCCGGCTTACGAAGGTGAAGATGTTCTTTCGTTTCGTTCGTCGGGAGCCGCAGCCTGGTGGGGTTTCGGTATCTTTTCGACAAAGCCGCTTAACCTCGAAAAATTTTCGAACGGGTACCTGAATTTCATGTTGCGAACTAAAGC
>JAFGAF010000365.1 GCA_016933815.1 Prolixibacteraceae bacterium | reverse complement strand
ATGGGAGTAACAAGTACACAACCAACAAGCCGCCGGGGATATTTGAGCCAAAGCGAACTTGAGCAAATGGCAAATATCACCGTTACCAACGCAACCGAGGCCGACGACAGAATAAGCCAAGCCGAGGAAATGTTGGACGCATACGTTGGACCCCAAGACAAATACATGGACCACGAGGTTATTGGTATTGCCGCCGCCGGGGCCTCAACCTCAATTACCCTTGAAACCTCACAACAAAACACATTTGATATTGATTATTTTAAGTTGTGCGACGTTGAAATATTGGGCGGGACCGGAGCCGGACAAAGGCGCAAATGCACCGGGTCAACCAAAGCCGGTGTATTAACCGTTGACACTTGGACCACAACCCCCTCAACGGACAGTTTTTACAGGATTACCCAAGTTGGCAAGTTTCCGAGGCGTTGCGACGTTGAAACATACACAAGCGGCACAAATACCACATATTACAAATCAATACCGGAAGCGATAAAAAGGGCCGTGGCCGCTCAAATTGAGTACATTATTGAAATGGGCGACGCATTTTTTGCCGGGGATAAGCCGGACATGCAAAGCGAGAGTATTGGCGATTACAGTTATACCAAGGGTGAGGGCATATCAAATATAAGCAAACTTATCGCCCCCAAGGCAAAAGTATTATTAAAAGGGATATATAACCGCACGGGGCAAATCATTGCGTAATATGAAATATGAAATATGGCAATAAACGGATTACTCAACCAAACAATAAGTTTATATACCAAATCCGGGTATAATGCGTATGGCCGGGAAAATGTGGGTGCGGCAACCTCGGTAAAATCCCGGTTTCAAAAACAAGCCAAACAAAAATTACTCCCCAACGGCTCGGTTATTATGATTGAGGCCATTGCATACGTCCCCTCGGATACAACAGTTGCAATTGATGACAAAGTTACTTACTCAAGTGTTGATTATAAGGTTTATGGCATATATACGGCCGTTGAGGGTACGGGTAACACCCACCACCTCAAACTTGAGCTTGTTAAGTGGAAAGCAACATGAGCATAAAAATTGACACAAAAGATTTACAAAAAGGAATTGCCCGGGTGGGTGAGGCAATGAAAAATGCCGCCCTCAAGGGTATAAATGACGTGGCGAGCGAAATATTGCGTTTGGGCATGTATGAAGTGCCGCACGACAAGGGTTTGTTGCAAGCGTCCGGGCATGTGGAGCCGGCCAAGGACGACGAGGTTGTTGTGGGATACAATAAAGTATATGCGGCCCGGTTGCACGAAAACCCGCAATTTCATTTTCAAAAAGGACGCAAGGGACGCTATTTGGTGGACCCTATTCAAAACAATTTAAGTACATTTTTGAAATATATGGCCAACGCTATTAAATTATGAAGGACCAATTGAAAACACTATATATTGATAAAGAATTATCACTTGAAAAGGTGGGTAAATTATTGGGCGTTTCACCAACAACTATTTATAGGCGATTAAAAAAACACAATATAAAGATTAGAAATAGTGGGGAACTAAACAAGGGGAAGCCCAGTGGAGCATCTGGTAAAACTTGGAAGTTGTCAGAAAAAGCGAGAAACAATCACAGGCTCTCTCTAATTGGGAAAAAACAAAGTTTAAGACACAGGATAAACCAAGGATTAGCACGCCGGGGTTTGTTGGCAAAAGAAAAAAATCCAAATTGGAGAGGTGGTATAACAAAACAAAATGATATAGTAAGAAAATCATTTGATTATAGAATGTGGCGTAACCTAGTTTTTGAAAGAGATAATTATACTTGTCAAATCTGCGGGAAAAAGGGTGGAATACTACACGCTCACCACATAAAACCATTCGCATATTACCCAGAGTTAAGGTTTTTGGTAGATAATGGGGAAACATTGTGCGTGGATTGTCACAAAAAGACTAATACATACGCAGGAAGGGGGAAAATATATGGCATACTTACTTGACGACATAGCACAATTTTTGGTTGATAATGGCGTGGGTACTATTGGCACCGACATTTTCAAATCATATATGCCCGACGCCGTTGACACCGGTATTTGCGTACTTGATACCGGGGGGCCACAACCGGACAAAGAATTGCCCACGAAGCACCCGACATTTCAAATACTTATACGGGGTGCCGATTATATAACCGGCCGGGCCAAACTTGACGCCGTACGTGCGGCCTTGCACCAAGTTAAAAATCAAAATATAGGCAACACGTTTTTTTATTACATTTTGGCTCAAAGTGAGGGCGGGCATATTGGCCGTAACGAGCGGGGCATTGATGAGTTTTCAATAAATTTTATATGCCTTACCCGGTAATATGATTACAATTAACGGCAAAGAGTACAAAGAGTTACGTTGCGCCAAGTGCCAAAAGTTTTTTATATATCAAAACGTGAGCGCCGGGATTTTATGTATGCAATGCCCCCGGTGCGGTTTCCTTAACGAGTATGTATTTAAGTATTTGAAAACCGACGATAATGAAAAAATGATAAAAAAGAGTTATAGTTTAACAATGAGGGGGGAAACGAAATAATGACATACACAACGGGCGCTTGGGGTCCAGAAGCCCAAAAAAGAAGTAAAAAGCGAGTGGGATATTTTAAGAAATATGCCGAAGCAAACAAAATAAGAAACCAAAAATGGAGTGCGCAGTTGAGATTAAAAGTTATTGAAAAACTTGGTGGTAAATGTAAACATTGTGGTTTTGACGACCCACGAGCATTACAAATTGACCACGTAAACAATGACGGATATACCGAGCGCAACTTGATTACAACCCGGGTAACTTACCTTAATAAAGTATTAAAAGACAAATCCGGCAAGTATCAACTTTTATGTGCAAACTGTAATTGGATTAAGAGATATAATATAAATATGGAAAAACGAGAGGGGGTGAATTAAATGGCAGATATTGCGAACGTAAAAGTTGGTGCATGCTCCGTGACTTTTAACGACGTTGACCTTGGGCATACCAAGGGGGGCGTTGAGATTAGTTACGAGCCGGTATATCACGACGTAAGCGTTGACAAGTACGGCGAAAGCATTGTTGAAAAATACCTTGTTGGCGAAAAATGGAGTGTTAAGGTCCCATTGGCCGAACTCACTATTGCTAACCTCAAGGTTGCAATGCCTCAAGGTACTTTTGCCGGAGCGGCAAACGCCCGGTTGACCCTTGGACATAGCGCCGGAACGAAAGCGACCACAAGTGCGGCCCAATTAGTATTGCACCCATTAAATATGGGTACCCGTGCAAACGATATTGTTTTGCACAAAGCATATGTGGCAAGCACGGTTGACCTTGCAATGAAAGTTGACGAGGAAAATATCGTTGAGGTTACTTTTGAGGCACTTGTTGACGAAACAAAATCCGACGGTAATTACCTCGGACTTATCGGCGACAGTACAGCATAAACCAACTATTTGTTGGCAAACGTGGTACTTGTTACCCGCCATAAAATAGTTATGAAAACAATCAAAGTAAAATTGGACACCGGCGACATTGAGGTTGCAAAATTACCCATTGGGAAATACGCCGAGTTATTAAAAGCAATTAAGGAACTCCCCAAGCACATTAAGGGTTTGGAAAACCAAAACACCGACACCATTATTGAAATGTTGCCGACGCTTATTGGTGAGAGTTTACCCGACTTCATTGAAATTTTAACGATTGCAACACCACTCAAAAAAGAGGACATTGAGGTTATGGGCCTTGATGAAGTTACCCGGGTGGTTTTGGCAGTTGTTGAGGTAAACAATTTCCGTGAAGTTTACGAAAACATAAAAAAAGCCCTCGCCCGCCCGGCACCACCCGTGAAGTAAACGAGGACGAGTGGTTATATTGGGCAATTGATGAGTTGGCGCATGAGTACGGGTGGGCCAAAAATGACATATTGGAAACCGTATATTTTGACGAGCTATTTATTTTTACCCGGCTTATTAACCGGCGAAAAATTACCGAGTACAAAATGCAACTTGCCATTATTTCAAACCCGCACACAAAAACTCCAAAAACGTTGTGGCACATGCTTGACCAAAGGGAGCGGGAAAACGAGGGCAAGGCATACATTGACGCAGAATTTGACCCCAAAACATTTGAGGCATTTAAGGAAACTGTAAAAAGACATGGGAGCGCAATTGATGTAAAATAAATATATGGCATTTGACATTGGAAGTGTTATCGCACACGTTAAGGCCGACATAACCGGTTTTAGTGACGGATT
>JAFGAF010000364.1 GCA_016933815.1 Prolixibacteraceae bacterium | reverse complement strand
GTGCATGACAAAAGTTATGCTTTAAACATTGTTAATTAGGTTACAAAACGCTGTTGACCATGTAACTGAGGGGGCGGAGCTGTATAATGCGACTTGGTAAAAACTAAAAACGAATGCATGGAAATATCAAAAGTTGAACACAGGGGCAGTACATGGTTCAGCATTGTGTTTGCTTACAACCAAGCTGATCATTTGCGGGTTAAGGGCATGTACAATTCGCGATGGAGCGCAACGAAACGTTGTTGGCTGGTTCCGTTTGGTCCCGAGGGCTATCGACAAATTAAAGAGTTGTTTCCGGCGAGTGTATTCGACAGCGAGCTAGAAGATGAATTTGAACCTGGCAAACCGGCCCACATACCTTTGCCAACTGCGGCACCAGCCAATGAGCCAATCATTTACAAGCCTGAGTATAGCATTGTTAACCAACAACCGGGTGTCAGATTTTCGGGCTTTGCTTTTGGCAATAGGTTGCCGGGCGAGATTGCGCTTGTAATAAAGGATCGTCAGATTGGTATTCAGTTAGATAAAAACAACGATGATATTGATTTTATAAAAAGCCTGCGTTATGCGGCCTGGAACCAAAGGTATTTTTGCTGGACCGTGCCCAATTATGAGTACAATTTAAAAAGGTTAGAACTTCATTTTGGCGATAGGATAAGCTCGATTACCGAGCAATACAGTGAAAATTGGGAAAATACACCATCCGAAGAATATGTTGCAGTAAAGGTTTTGCCGCCGTTGAGCGACGAAATGGCCAAGCATTTAAAGGTTTTTAAGCAATGGCTTGAACATAAGCGTTACAGTGCATCGACCGTTAGGACTTACATTAATTCGGTAAGCAGTTTTTTGCGTTTTATGCAGCCCAAAAGTTGTGCCGACATAGAGAACAAGGATTTGGTTTTGTATGTACATCAATATTTGTTGCCCAATAAGTTTAGCTATTCGTTTCAGAACCAAGCAGTAAATGCGGTAAAGTTGTTTTTTCAGACTGTTAGAGGTTCGAAAATCGACATTGGACAGATTGAGCGTCCGCGCAGGGAGCACAAATTGCCCAATGTGTTGAGCAAGGAAGAAATATCGGGTATTTTGAATGCTACGCTAAATATTAAGCATCGCACCATGTTGGCTTTAATTTATGCATGCGGATTGCGGCGCAGCGAGTTGCTGAATTTGCGTCCTGAGAATATTGATTCGAAACGTCATATGCTGATTATTTTGAATGCCAAGGGTAAAAAAGATCGTGTTGTACCCATATCGGACAAAGTGATTACGATGTTGCGTGAATATTTTAAATTTTACCGCCCCAAGGAGTGGCTTTTTGAAGGGCAGGTAAACAAGGAACAGTACAGTGCGTCGAGCTTGCACGAAATTTTGAAGAATGCAGTAAAGAAGGCGGGGATAAGAAAACCGGTATCGCTGCATTGGTTAAGGCATTCGTATGCTACGCATTTATTGGAATCGGGCACCGATTTGAGGTACATACAGGAGTTGTTGGGACATAAGAGCAGCAAAACCACTGAGATTTATACGCATGTAAGCGAGCGAAGCCTTCAAAACATTGTTAGTCCGTTTGATAATTTATAATATTTTTGATAACATTGTATTTGAAATCATAGTAATATAAAGGAAGGTTTGGAATGACTGAATTAATTATAATTACAAAGGAAAAAGTTGTAAGTTTAATTCATATTTCAGGGAAAACTTTACGATACAATTAATCGGCAATTAAATGGAGTTAAATTATATTGATATTAACAAAAACCTATGGAATAAAAAGACAGACATTCATTACGAATCTGATTTTTATGATGTTGATTCATTTATTAAGGGGAAGGATTCGTTAAATCAAATTGAAATAGGATTATTAGGGAATATCAAAAACAAAAAGATTTTACACTTACAATGCCATTTCGGACAAGATACAATCTCGCTATCGAGGCACGGAGCATTGGTTACGGGAGTTGATTTTTCGGAAAAAGCGATTGAAAAGGCTGAGCATTTAAACAAGCAGTTAGGTACAAGTGCAAAATTTAT
>JAFGAF010000363.1 GCA_016933815.1 Prolixibacteraceae bacterium | reverse complement strand
TTTTCAAGATCCGTCGCTGTCCGACATGTCAATTCAGTATCCGATTACTTTGCCCGAACTGCAAAACATTCAGGGGGTTGGCCAAGGGAAAGCCATGCGCTATGGTAAGGAATTTATTGAGCTGATCAAAAAATATGTTGATGAGAACGATATTGACCGGCCGCAAGATTTGGTAGTGAAATCGATCGCTCAAAAGTCGAAAAATAAAGTCACCATTATACAAAACATCGACCGTAAAGTTTCGCTCGACATTGTTGCCGAATCACTTGGGATGGGCTTCGAAGATATGCTCTCTGAACTTGAAGCTATCGTGAACTCAGGCACCAAAATCAATATCGATTACCATATTGAATCGGTTATGGACGAAGAAACCTGCGACGAGATTTTTACTTACTTCAAAGAGGAATCGGAATCAGGCAGCATCGAAGAGGCTGTTAGCGAATTGGGTGAAGATGAGTACACTACCGAGGACATTCGCTTGGTGAGGATCAAGTTCATATCGGAAATGGGCAATTAAAAATTGCATTTTAAAATATTCCGAAAGGGCAGCTTGATGAAAACGAAAGCTGCTCTTTCTTTTTGAGTAGCACTGACGATTGAAAGATACTGTCGGTTTGAATGATTCGAACAAAGTATAACCCTTCTGATTTTGGCGAAAACGAAGTGTTCTTTTTATCGAAATTGTTAAGATCAACCGAAGCGCCAAGTGTGTTGTATATTTCAATTATATTTTTGTTCTTGCTGATCAGCTGATAACTTGAGGGGTGTTCAATATACCTTACACAGGGTGAAATAGTAATTTCATTTTTACTTTTTCTTTTCATCGTTTTTTGCAGAATATATGCCAGACCGCCTTTTGTTACTGTTGTAGCAAAACTATAATCAATGTTTTCGGGGGTTTCGGTGTTGTCGTCGGCAGTATGGTAGAATTTATCGTCGGTGTAGTTCGATTCCAGAAGCAGAACAGCAGGTAGCTGTCTTGCTGCAAATGTATAGTGATCGGAGTAATGCATTGGGCCATGCGAAACTGAAATTAATTCAGGGGTGTAGCTGTTCATTGTTTGGGAAATATCGTCGCAAAAATCTTTGTGCGCTTTATTGGCATAGCAATTCCAAAGAACAGGTTTACCTTCAATTAGTAACTGAGGGTTGCCAAACATGTCGAAATTAATGTTCCCTTTTATGTTGGTTGATGCAATTTTACCTTTGTTTGAAAGTTGTTCCCATTGGGTGTCGGTTTTGTTTGTTACAAATTGTTCGTACCAAGAGTTGGAGCCGGCAGCAAATCCGTCAAAAAAGATCTCTTCTAAATCCCATGCCGCAAAAATAATGGTAGCATCGGTTTCAATGGTTGAAACTATACGTGCAATTTCGAGAATGGCTGCCAGCCCTGTGCCATTGTCGTTTGCACCCGGCGAAGGGGTTTGGCTGTTAATGTTGGGATCGTTAATGTTATTGCTGTCGTAGTGGGCGCTGACTATCCAAATGCCTGCGTATTTGTTTTGCCCTTTTTTGATTCCAACAACATTGCACAGTCCGCCGAAATCGTTCATTTCGAAATGATGAAGATAGGCATTGTTTGGGCCTAAGAAATTTTTGAAACACCTAAAAATGTAATCTCTGCAATTGTTGTGGTCGTTTGTTTGTTGGTTTCCCTTAATGACTTTGCGGTTATTTTTGGGGCCGGTTTTAAGCGAATCGAAATGCACGCGGTACGATTCGATATTGATTTGCTCAATAATCGATTCGATTTCGGAATCGGTTTTTTGGCTGAACCCACCGATTGCCCCAAGGCAAAAAAATAAAAAAAGGATAAAACGCTTCATCGATTTTCGCTTCGTTATTTAAATTTTTGAAGATAATCATTTATTTAAAAAAACCGATTTGCCCCAATTTTTTATCATTCACTTTGCGCAAATGATTACTTTTGTTGCCTGAAACAAATACAATTTTCAATATGAATTCAGCACAACTTTTCGAACAAATTAAAGCCAAACGCAGCTTTTTGTGTATTGGTTTAGATACCGATATCCAGAAATTACCCAAACATCTTGCTGCTACCAGCGACCCAATTTTTGCCTTCAACAAAGAAATTATCGATCACACGCACGACCTTGCAGTTGCTTACAAACCCAATCTCGCATTTTACGAAGCTTTGGGAGCCGAAGGCTTGGTGAGCCTCGATAAAACCGTGAAATACATTCGCGAAAAGTGCCCCGAGATGTTCATTATTGCCGATGCAAAACGTGGCGATATTGGCAATACATCGAATTTATATGCCCGTGCTTTTTTCGATCACTTCGATTTTGATGCAGTAACAGTTGCCCCTTATATGGGCGAAGATTCGGTAAAACCCTTTATGACTTACCTCGACCGGTGGGTGATTTTGTTGGCCTTAACATCAAATAAAGGTGCTTTCGATTTTCAATTTATTGAAGACAAAGCAAGTGGCGACAAACTATTTGAAAAGGTGCTAAAAACTTCGCAAACATGGGGCACAACCGATAACATGATGTATGTGGTTGGAGCTACCAAAGCCGAAAAGTTGGAAGAAATCCGACAGTTGGTTCCCGATCACTTTTTGTTGGTACCCGGTGTTGGTGCTCAAGGCGGAAGTTTACAGGAAGTTGCTAAATTTGGCATGAATGATCAGTGTGGCTTGTTGGTCAACTCATCGAGGGCCATTATTTATGCTTCCGATGGGGAAGATTTTGCCCAAAAAGCCCGCACCGAAGCCGAGGTTGTTCAGCTCGAAATGGAAGAATTACTGCTTGAGGCCGAATTACTCTAAGTTTTTTAGCATTTATCAACTAGTGCTTTGTGTTTTATTTATCGGATTTTCTTATTTTTAGTTGCCTAATAAAAACAATGCAACATGAATGAGGAATTCCTCCAATATGTATGGAAACACCGGCTTTTTAAGAGCGAATCGCTTATAACAACAAGTGGCGAACCTGTTGAGATTATGAATTCGGGGCTATGGAACTACGATGCAGGGCCCGATTTTTTTAATGCAAGCATAAAAATTGGATCAACCACTTGGGTAGGAAATGTCGAGGTGCACAAAAAAGCGTCCGATTGGTTACGGCACAAACATCAAACCGACGAGGCTTACAACAATACAATTTTGCATGTGGTTGCCGAAAACGATGTTGAAGTGACCTTGCCCAACGGCCAGAATTTACCATGCTTAATTGTTGAACCTTACGAAATAAGTGCTCAAAAATACGAGCAATTGCTTGCACAGCATGAAAAACCCGCGTGTCATCAGTTTTTGACGGCAGTCGATCAAATTTATATTCGTTCGGCAATCGATACCATGTTGATTGAGCGTGTACAGCAACGTACACAGGCCATTGAAAATAGCATGGCACAAAATAAAAACGATTGGAACGAAACATTTTACCAACTTTTGGCGCGAAATTTTGGTTTTAAAGTAAATGCTCTGCCTTTCGAAATGCTTTCGAGGTCGTTGCCACTTAAGGTTTTGGCCCATCATACCAATAATCTTACCCAAACAGAGGCGCTCTTGTTTGGGCAATCGGGGCTGCTTAACGAGCAGTTATTGGGCGACGATTATTTTATTGAGTTGCGAAACGAATACAGTTATTTGGCCAATAAATACGGGTTAAAAGGCATGGAAGGCCATGTGTGGAAATTTATGCGCATGCGTCCGGCCAATTTTCCAAGCCTAAGGTTGGCGCAGTTTGCTGCATTGTTGCACCGCTCAAAGTCATTGTTGTCGAAGTTGTTGGCTTGCGAAACCCCGGCCGAAATTCTTGAACATTTTCATGTAAAAGCATCGCAATACTGGGATACCCATTACCGATTTAACCAGCCATCGGGCAAACAGGTAAAATGGTTGGGCGAAAGTTCGCGTAATAATCTGTTAATTAATACAGTAGTTCCGTTTTTGTATCTGTATGGCGATCGCAACAATAAACCTGCACTCAAAAGCCGCTCGTTGGCCATGCTTGAGTTGCTGCCACCCGAAACGAACCAAATAATTTCGTTGTGGAAACAATACGGGATTGAAGCCGAAAGCGCCTACGATACGCAAGCCTTAATTCAATTGCGCAACATTTATTGCGAAAACAAAAAATGCTTGCGTTGCCCGATTGGTTCGAGAATTATTTCGACAGGTTTCGAAAACCGCAATTTTTTGCAATAATTTGGTGTGCTCGTTTCAATTTTAATTTTGCGCCAAATATTGGCATTTGTTGGGTTGAATTTCTTAAAAATCAGTAATTTTTAGCTTCGAATAAATAAAAATGTTTACTTTTGCGAAAATTTGGCGCAAAGTCAAACTTTTAATGTTGCGCAGTTTCTATCGAACACGAATGTTGCTGCGTTACAATCGAATGGTTTAACTTTTTAAATTTAAAGTAATTATGTATTTAACTACAGACAAGAAAAAAGAATTTTTTTCAACTTATGGTAAAAGCGAAGCCGACACCGGTTCTGCCGAAGGTCAAATCGCTATGTTTTCGTATCGCATTGCTCACCTTACCGAGCACTTAAAGAAAAACCGCAAAGATTATGGCACCCAACGTGCTTTAATTTCGTTGGTTGGTAAGCGCCGCAGGTTGCTCGATTATTTGAAAGACCGCGATATTCAACGTTACCGCGAAATTATTAAAAAGCTTAACTTACGTAAATAAAGCGAATACAGAAAGGCAGTTTAAAATGAATTGCCTTTCTGTTTTAAATTTAAGCCCCGCCCAATTTTGTTACCACAGATTTAATATTATACGCACATTATGATTAATGTAATTCAGAAAGTTATTGACCTGGGCGATGGAAGAACAATTACTATCGAAACAGGTAAATTAGCCAAACAAGCCGATGGCTCAGTAGTTGTAAAATCGGGCGACACCATGTTGCTGGCAACTGTTGTTTCGGCTAAAGAAGCAAACGAAGGCGTTGATTTCATGCCTGTTTCAGTTGATTACCGCGAAAAATTCTCGGCAGCCGGCCGTTTCCCCGGAGGCTTCCTGAAACGTGAAGCCCGCCCCAGCGACGACGAAATTCTTGTTGCTCGTTTGGTCGATCGCGCTATCAGACCATTGTTCCCATCCGACTATCACGCCGAAACTGCGGTGATGATTTCCCTTATCTCGTCCGACAAAGATGTTATGGCCGATTCGTTGGCCGGTTTAGCTGCTTCGGCGGCTTTAGCTGTTTCCGATGTTCCGTTCGAGTGCCCAATTTCTGAAGTTAGGGTTGCCCGTATCAACGGCCAATTCAAAATTAACCCGTCGAGTACCGAGCTGAAACAGGCCGACCTCGATATTATGGTTGGTGCTTCGTTCGACAACATCATGATGGTTGAAGGCGAAATGAAAGAAGTTTCGGAAACCGATATGCTTGAGGCCATTAAATTTGCTCACGATGCCATTAAAGTTCATTGCAAAGTACAAGAAGAACTTGCAACTGAGCTTGGTGTTGTTAAGCGTGAGTATTGCCACGAAGTAAATGATGAAAGCGTTCGCGAAAAAGTGAAAGCCGATTTGTATCAGCCTTGTTACGAGATTGCAACACAGCGCATTAACGATAAGCACAAACGTATTGAAGCGTTTCAGGCCCTGCGTGATGAGTACATCGAAAAATACAAAGCTGAAAACGCCGAAAACGAAGAGATCGATTTGGCTGTTCACGAAATGCTGATCAAAAAATATTACCACGAAATTGAAGGCGAAGCAATGCGCCGCATGATCCTCGACGAGGGCATCCGTCTCGATGGTCGTAAAACAACCGAAATACGCCACATTTGGGGTGAGGTTGATTATTTGCCCGGATCGCATGGCTCAGCCATCTTTACCCGTGGCGAAACACAATCGCTTTCGTCAATTACTTTGGGAACAAAAATGGATGTAAAACGCATCGATAATGTTACCGTTCAAGGCGAAGAGAAATTCTTGTTGCATTATAACTTCCCTCCTTTTAGTGTTGGCGAAGCAAAAGTGCCACGTGGGGTAGGGCGTCGCGAAATTGGCCATGGAAACTTGGCTTTCCGTGCATTGAAAACCATGATCCCCGACGATTTCCCGTATGCAGTGCGCATTGTATCCGACATACTTGAGTCGAACGGTTCATCGTCGATGGCTACAGTTTGTGCCGGTACCATGTGTATGCTCGATGCCGGTGTGAAAATGAAAAAACCCGTTTCGGGTATTGCAATGGGACTTATTGCCGATGGCGATAAATTTGCTGTTCTTTCCGATATTTTGGGCGACGAAGATCACCTTGGCGATATGGACTTTAAAGTAACCGGTACCCGCGATGGTATCACCGCTACTCAAATGGACATCAAAGTTGACGGTCTTTCGTACGAAGTGCTCGAACAAGCGCTTAACCAAGCCCGCGAAGGAAGATTGCACATTTTGGATAAAATAGAAGAAGTAATTTCGGAGCCACGTGCCGAT
The DNA here is from genome assembly GCA_016933815.1 of Prolixibacteraceae bacterium. Lineage (GTDB taxonomy): Bacteria > Bacteroidota > Bacteroidia > Bacteroidales > Prolixibacteraceae > Roseimarinus. The sequence goes on along the minus strand of JAFGAF010000363.1, from coordinate 30,181 downwards.
TTCAAAGAAAACGTACCACGCATCGAAGTTGTAGAAATACCAAAAGAAATGATTGGCGCGATAATTGGACCTGGTGGAAAAATTATCCAAAAAATGCAGGAAGAAACCGGTACTGTTATCGTTATCGAAGAAATCGACAACATTGGCCGTATCGAAATTGCTGCTACCAATAAAACTTCGATCATTGAAGCTGTTAAGCAAATAAAAGCAATTGTTGCTGTTCCCGAAGTAGGTGAAATCTACAAAGGTAAAGTAAAATCGATTGTTGCTTTTGGCGCTTTTATTGAAATTATGCCGGGCAAAGATGCTTTGTTGCATATTTCGGAGATTGATTACGAACGTCACGAAACTGTTGACGAAGTATTGAAAGAAGGACAAGAAGTTGAAGTGAAGTTGATTGGTGTTGACGAAAAAACCGGCAAACTCAAACTTTCACGCAAAGTATTGCTCCCAAAACCCGAAGGCTACGTAGAGCCCGAGCGCAAACCTCGTGGCGAAGGTGGCGACCGCAGGCGTGACGACCGTGGTGGTTTCGACCGTAGGCGCGATGACCGTGGTGGCGACCGCAGACGCGACGACCGTGGTGGTGATCGCCGTGGTGGCGGCGACCGCGATAGAGGCGGCGACCGTCGTAACTTCAGATCATAAGTAAAAACTTAAATGTTCGATATACCAAAAAACCATGAGCAGTAGCTGTTCATGGTTTTTTTGTTTACTTATAGTTTTATTTATTTTTTAAGTATCGCATAGCTTCTTCAATTACTAAATCGTTGCCAGCTTGTATGTCTGCAAATGTATTCCGAATTTGCACGTCGGGCACATGGCCTATGCCATCCAAACTGCGACCATCGGGCAAAAGGTACATCATAATTGAATATTGATATTGCCAACCGTTTGGCAAGAACCTGCGCATCCCAATATCAGAAAAATCGCCTGCTGTGGTGTCGCCAATTTGGGTAACTTGGGCAAACGACTTTAAATGAAGCAATAATATTTCTGCTGCACTTACAGTAATCCTGTCGGTTAATACCACCACGGGTTTCGAAAAATGTTCATTACCTTCAATTTTTGTATAGTATTTTTGCTTGTTGGTAAAATCGGTATGCTTTGGGCCATTCCGTTCCTGCACGGTGTAAACGAAGTTTTCGTTATCGGCAAAACGGCCTGCTATGGCTTCGGCAATCACATCGTCGCCTCCAAAGTTGTTGCGCAAATCGAGAATAATGGCTTTGTGATGCCCAAGTTGCTTTAATATATGGTCCATAAAATTTTTATCGTCGGCTACAATGCCGTTCAGGTAAACATAGCCAATATCCATGTTTTTCACTTTTCCGTAGAGGTAAATATCGGCTGTATCGCTGCTAATACCCGGGATAACCTGATGGTTTTCGATGTACTTGTCTTTTATAAGGTTGATATCGAATTCGGTTTCAACAATGCTGTCGAGTTCCGAGCCTGATATAAATAATTGCTTAAACTGATGGCTCAGTATAACGGTGTGCCCATCATCTAAGTAAGCTAACATGTTTTTAAAAACCGACCACAATTCCTCATCGGTAGTTTGTGCGTTCACTTGCGGACGATATACGGTATATATGCTGTCCCAATTCAATGCCCTTGCATGAAAAAGCCCGTAATGTTGGTCAAAATCGTGCCAGAATATTTCGAAATTATTTACCGGGTCATTTGGGGCATCGTCGCCTAAAAACATTTTTTCGCAAGCAAACAGGCCAAAAGCCATAAGTATAATCAGTGTAAATCGTTTCATGTTGTTAAAATTTGAAGTTTGTACCTATGGTTATTTGGCTTGAAGGAATAATGGCCGTTTTTAAGGTTTGGGTCCGATAATACCGGAACTGGTATCCTGCTACAAAATCCCATTGTGGAGCTATTTTATATTGGTATTGCACATCTAAGTTGCAAGCTAAGAAGTTGTTGATCGAAGTCCATTTCCCCCTGAAAAATATTGGGATCAGGCTTTCTTCGTTACTAACAATGAATTTGTCCCAGCCTGTCCATGGCGGCCTCACCAACAACCCAAAAACAGGAAGGGCCAATGTTCCGCTCAGCGAATGTTTAGGGGCAAGATCCCATTCGACTTTTCCTGCTAAATCGATGCTGTGCAATCCGAAAAAAGTTACAGCCTGAACGCCATTGAAAAACGCCATATCCAAATAGGTGTGGTATTGTCCGCCCAGTTTGGTTGTGATAGTTGGAATGTTGTTGCCAATCTCTTTAAGGTATCCCATTTCGATGTTTGCTATGTAGCGAGCCGATGTGGCATATTCTGAATGCATGTTTATTAAAGCGCCTGGGACAAAATCGGTGGAAATGAAAATGAGATCATCGTTTTTGGTGTTTCTTTGATAGCCCATCTGGATCGCCAATCCGCCGCTTACATAATTTAAAGGCGAAAAGTTGGCATCTTTAAAATAACCTTGTTCCCAGCCCAAATGCATTTGAACCGAATTTTTCATGATGGTTTCGTTATTTTGAGCCCGTATTGAAAAGCTGAAAACTAACAAAACAATCAGCACACATACTGCTTTTGTTCTTTTTATCATGTTTGTTTTTTAAAACCTGTAATTTATTTGAATCCTTAGTTATAAAACCCAGATTGTCTGTGTTTATTTATTGATTACTATTACTATGACAAAAAGAAATGCGTATGGTTGCTCTGCTTTGTCATAATTTGAATATTATTATTGTATGTCACCTTATTATTCTTAATTAATCAGCATTAATTGTTATTTTTACCTGCAAATCGAACTTATTTTATGAATCAAAAATTATTAATCGACCGTGTTGAATCTTTATCGGAAGGTTTTTCTTTATCTAAGTATAATTTTCTGAAAATTAGTTATTTGTTGAAATTAATTGAAGAGAGCGATCATTTCTCAACTCAATGCAAAACATGTGCCGAAAATAAGAAAATATTGGCCAATATGGTCGAAGAAATTCCTTTTCTCGACGATATTGAGCATCGTCAGCCCTACGAAAAACAATTCAATCAAATAAGGCGTCATTTTCATCGCGAACATGGCTTTATCCCTCCGTACAGGTTTTCGGCTACCTATTCTCTTATTGGTATTTTGGCAGGTACGTTGTCGGCCACTTTGGTATCGTTTGTTTTTGGTGGATTTAATATCGATGTTTTTTTGGCCGGTGCGGTTATTGGGCTTATTGCAGGTTATTTTTTGGGTTCGGCAAAAGAGTTGAAGTATCGAAAGTCGAAAAAGATGATTTGAATTATTTCTACCTATATAATTATATTGTACTTTTATGCCTGCACGACATAAAAATACAAACAAATGAAAAACCTACTTATTACACTTACAGTTGTTATGGCATTTAGTTGCACGCAAAAGCCTGATGTTCAGTATCCCGAAACACGAAAAGATCAGGTGGTTGATAACTACTTTGGAGTTGATGTTGAAGATCCGTATCGTTGGCTCGAAGATGATAACTCCGATGAAACAAAAGCTTGGGTCGAGGCTCAAAATAAAGTGACTTTCGATTATCTCGAGAAATTACCTTACCGCGAACAAATTAACCAGCGTTTAACCGAATTATGGGATTATCCCAAAACAGGTTCGCCTTTTAATATTTCGGGTAGGTGGTTCGTTTTCAAAAACGATGGTCTTCAAAATCAAAGTGTTCTTTACACTATGGATGATATCGACAGCGAACCTTATGTTTTGCTCGATCCGAATAAATTGAGTGACGACGGAACCGTAGCTTTTTCGGGTATGGATGTTTCGCCTTGCGGTAAATACATGGTTTATAAAATTGCTCGCTCGGGTTCCGACTGGAACGAGATTTTTGTAATGGATATTGCTACTCAACAACTGCTCGACGATCATATCAAATGGGTAAAATTCTCTGGAGTATCGTGTTACAACGATGGCTTTTTTTATAGTGCTTACGACCAACCCGAGGCCGGCAGCGAATTGTCGAAATCGAACAAAGGTCAAAAAGTGTTTTTTCACCGTTATGGAACCCCGCAGGCAGCCGACGAACTAATTTTTTCGAATGCCGAAATGCCACACCGCATGTATGGTGCCGGGGTTGACGAAAGCCGCAGGTATTTGTTCCTCAACGAGTCGGAGTCGACAAGTGGTAATGGTTTGTATATTAAAGATTTGTCGAATCCGAAATCGGAATTTGTAAAATTGGCCGATGGGTTCGAGAACGATTACATCCCTATTGAAGTAATTGACGGTAAAGTGTTGGTTAATACCAACAAAGGCGCTGCGAAATACAGAGTTGTAGCCATCGATATCAACAATCCTATGGAAGCGAATTGGACAGTGATTATCCCCGAAAGTGAAAATACGCTTGAGGGAGTTTCGTTCTGTGGTAATAAACTTTTCGCTTTGTACATGGAGGATGCCAAAAGCAAAATGCAAATTTTCGATGTTTCTGGGAAATATCTTGGTGATGTCGATTTGCCAGGTATTTGCAGTGCCAGTGGCATTAGCGGAACACAAAACGGAACCACTGCTTTTTACTCGTACAGCTCATACAATACGCCAGGTACTATATTTAAATACAATACCGAAACGGGCGAGTCGCAAATATACTTTCAGCCCGATGTAAAATTCAATCCCGACGACTTCATTGTAAAACAGGAATTTTTCACCAGCAAGGATGGAACTCAAATCCCTATGTTTATTGTGCACAAAAAAGGGATTGAGTTGAATGGGAAAAATCCAGCCATGTTGTATGGTTATGGTGGGTTCAACATCAGCTTAACCCCTGGTTTTTCAACTTCGGTAATATATTACATCGAAAATGGAGGAGTGTATGCTGTGGCCAATATTCGCGGAGGAGGAGAATATGGTGAGCAATGGCACAAAGCAGGCACACTATTAAAGAAACAAAATGTTTTCGACGATTTTATTGCAGCCGCCGAACATTTAATTGATGCAGGTTATACCAACTCCGATCAGTTGGCAATTAGGGGAGGATCAAACGGCGGTTTGCTTGTGGGAGCTGTAACCAACCAACGCCCCGATTTATTTAAAGTAGCTTTGCCCGCTGTTGGGGTGATGGACATGTTGCGTTATCACCAGTTTACCATTGGTTATGCCTGGGCTACCGACTATGGCCGTTCCGACGATAGCGAGGAAATGTTTAAATATTTATACGCCTATTCTCCTGTTCATAATGTAAAAGCGCAGGATTATCCTGCTATAATGGTAACAACAGCCGATCACGACGATAGGGTTGTTCCGGCACATTCATTTAAATACATTTCGCGTGTTCAGGAGTTAAATACCGGTAAGCTACCAACACTCATACGCATTGATGTGAAAGCAGGGCATGGCAGCGGAAAACCAACTGCAAAAGTGATTGAAGAAATGACCGATATGTATGCTTTTGTATTTTATCATACCGGTATCAAACCTAAAAAAAGTACAAAGTAAAAGTGAATTTTCTTGTAATTGAAGGAAATATTGGAGCCGGTAAAACTACATTGGCAAAAATGATCAGCGAGGACTACAATGCGCAGTTTGTTGGCGAAGCGTTTGCCGACAATCCATTTCTGGAAAAGTTCTACGCCGATCCGAAAGCCTATGCTTTTACCTTGGAAATGTCGTTTATGGCCGAGCGCTATTCTCAGCTAATGAGTGAGTTGCAAAACCGAAATTTGTTTAAGGATTTTGCTGTGGCCGATTATTTTTTCATGAAATCGTTGATTTTTTCGAGTGTTACTTTAAGCGACGATGAGTATAAGTTATATCGAAAGTTTTTTGATATAATTTATTCGCGTTTGCCAAGGCCCGATTTGTATGTTTATTTGCATAAATCGACCCAAAACCTGCAAAATCAAATAGCTAAAAGGGGGCGCAATTACGAACAAAATATCCCCGATGATTACCTCGAAAAAATCAGTCAGGCTTATTTTAGTTATTTCAAACAACAAAGTGAGTTTCCTGTTTTAATAATCGATACCAACCAAATCGACTTTGTGAATGATCGTAATCATTATGAAAAACTATGTAGTTTAATACTCGAAAATGAGTATAAATATGGAATAACAAGGCTTATCATGTGATAATTTTTCACAAATTAGCTTTCTGGTTAAAAAAACATTGCTATTTTTGTAATAATAGTGAAAATATGTTTAAAATATATAATAATGTGTCCGTCATGAAGAAAAACAATTTTAAAGTTATCGTATTGTTTGCCTCTGTATTACTGCTATTTAGCAGTTGTGCCAGTATTAAAAAGATGAAAAAAAATGCTGACCAAATTAAATGGGAGGTAACACCCGAAGTGCTCGAAGCACATGCTGGTCAAGTAAAAGTTGCTGTTGAAGGCCAAATACCTGAAAAGTATTTCGTAAAAAAAGCAACAATAACCGTTACTCCTGTTGTTAAATACGAAGGTGGCGAAAAAGCCTATCCCGAAATTAAACTACAGGGTGAGAGCGTAACAGCAAATAATGCTGTAATCACTTTTACCGAAGGTGGTAATTTTAAAGTAGAAGGAGCACTTCCTTATGAAGAAGCAATGAAAATGTCGGAACTTGAAGTTCGCATTGTTGCTCAAAAAGGTGCTTCTGCTTTAGATTTTGAACCCATTAAGATTGCCGATGGCGTAATTGCTACTTCCGAGTTGGTTAACAAAAGCGGTATGGCTGTAGTGGGTATTCAAAAAGAAGAAAACACAAGCGGCAAGTACGATCCTGCTATCGATCCTTTCCAACGTGTTGTGCCCGATGAGTTTATGGCCGACATTCATTATCTGATCAACAGCTCGCACTTACGTGGCGAAGAGTTGAAATCGGACGATGTGAAAGCTTTTAACGAGTATGCTCAAGATGCCAATGCCAACGATCGCAAAGAATTGAAAGCACTTGAAGTTTCGGCTTACGCTTCGCCCGATGGTGAATTGGACTGGAACGAAAAGCTTTCGAAAAAACGTGAAACTTCGGCTGCTGAATACCTGAACAAAGAATTGAAAAAAGCCGGTATTGAAGCAAATGTTAAAACAAAATACACTGCTGAAGATTGGGAAGGTTTCCAGAAATTGATGGAGAAATCATCTATCCAAGATAAAGAACTTATTTTACGTGTTTTGGCAATGTACACCGATCCTGAAGTACGCGAAAAAGAAATCCGTAACTTATCGCAAGCTTTCTCGGCTGTTGCTGATGAAATTCTTCCTGAATTGCGTCGTGCCAAATTCATGGCAAATATCGATTTGATTGGTAAAACCGACGAAGAACTTTTGGCTGCTGCTCAAAACGATCCTAAATCGTTGAACCAGGCCGAACTGATTTATGCTGCCGAACTTACCGATGACCTTGCTAAAAAAGAAGCTTTCTACAATGCTTTCAGCAAGCAATTCGAAAACGACTGGAGGGGTTTCAACAACCTAGGTATGGTTCAGGTTATGAAAGGCGAATTTGATGCTGCTGCTAAAAATTTCGAAAAGGCCGATCAGTTGGACAACAACAACCCAATTATACAAAACAACTTGGGCGTTATTGCACTTAAAGCAGGTGATGTCAATAAAGCAAAAGAATTATTTTCGGCTGCTTCGGGTGTTGGCAAACAAGTTGATTACAACATGGGTATTGTTAGCATTACACGTGCCGAGTACGATAAAGCAGTTAAATATTTTGGCGACTGCAATAAACCTAATGCTGCTTTAGCTAAAATTTTAGCCGGCGACAACAACGGTGCACTTAAATCGTTGGATGCTTGTACTGCCGAATGTGCAATGATCGACTACCTTAAAGCTGTAGTTGGCGCACGTACTGCCAAAGAAAGCTTGATGATTGAAAGCTTAACTTCGGCAATCAAAAAAGAGCCTGCAATGAAAGCTGCTGCAAAAACCGATCTCGAATTTGCAAAGTATTTCGAAAGCCCAAGCTTTAAAGCAATTGTTGAATAATTTATTTTTTCATAATATTTTATTAGGGGAGTCTTTTTAGGCTCCCTTTTTTTGTGTGCGTGATTTTTGGTACAAAACATTTTAATGTAATGACCTAGTTTCGCCAAAAATTAATATTCGAAGCTATGGAATACAAGATTAAAAATTTCCCAATAACCATGTTTGCAATTGTTATGGGCTTAAGTGGCTTTACAATTGTTTTGCAGAAATTTGCCGAGCACAATTGGTTGCCTAATTGGTCGTATTTATCGATGTTGGTAACAGTTAGTTTAATATTTGTTGTTATCGCGGTTTTTTATATCCTTAAATTTATAATGTTTCGCGAGGCAGTGCTAGCCGATTTTAAGCATCGTATCCGTATTAATTTCTTTTCAACCATATCTATATCGTTTTTGCTTCTGTCGGTTGCTTTTCATCCGGTGAGTAATTCAGTGTCGGAAATTTTATGGTGGATTGGGGCCATTTTGCATGCGTACTTAATGTTACATACCATCAGGTTTTGGATACAGCACAATTTCGAGATACACACGTTTAGTCCCGCGTGGTTCATTCCTGTTGTTGGCAATATTGTTATACCGGTAATGGGTGTCGAGTTTTTGCCTGTAAGTATCTCGTTCTTTTTCTTTTCGGTTGGTGCATTCTTCTGGATCGTGTTGTTTACCATCTTTCTGAACCGTGTAGTTTTTCACGATCAGATGCCACAAAAGTTTATACCTACATTGTTTATATTATTGGCTCCACCGGCAGTTGGTTTTATTGCTTATTATAAAATTACCATGCAATGGGATTTGTTGGGGATATTCTTGTTGAATATCGCCTATTTCTTTGCTTTTTTATTGGTGTTTTTATGGAAAAGCTTTAGGAACATTAAGTTCTTTATTTCGTGGTGGGCCTTCATTTTTCCGCTCGATGCTTTAACCATAGCATCGGTATTGGCTTACAGTATTTCGGGTCAAATTGCGTATTTGTATGCTTCGTGGGTAGGAATTATTGTAGTTGTTTTATTCGTTTTGTTTGTGAGTTATAAAACTATCGAAAAGTTAGTATTAGGCGAGGTTTGTGTCGAAGAAGAATAGATTGGTTTTATATCACAAAAAAAGGACTGTTCAAAACGAACAGTCCTTTTTTAATGCATTTTCAGCAATTATTTTTTGATAATTCTCGATTTGCTGATCACTCTCAAGCCATTGTCAACAACAATCAAGTACATGCCTGCAGGATATTCTTCCAACGAAATAACTTCGGTGTCAGATTGTGCGGTAGTAAATGTAATGTTGCGGCCATTGTAGTTGAATACACGGATGTTTTGTCCGGCTTCGATACCCGAAATGTTGATCAAACCATTTGTTGGGTTTGGATAAACACTTATTTGGTCAACTCCTTTGTTAACTTCGTCGAAACCAAGTTTAACTACAATGCTGTAAGTTTTGGTAACAGTTCCATCAAACGAAGTTACAACAGCCTTATCGCCGCCTTCGATATTGCCCGATGTTTTTTCGTTTCCGTCGGCACCTATGATAACATAAGAAGCATCGTACGATGTGTAAACATTATCGGCAAATTGGTCAAGCGAGAAAGTTCCGGTTATTGAGATCCTTCCCGATTTTTGGTTAATAGTGAACAATTCGGAGTACAAATTGGCCATGCGATGGTTACGTATGTAGTTTACAAGCTTAATGCTGTAAGTTTTTGTTGTAGTACCATCTTCGGCAGTAACCACAACTTTGTCATCGATGTAAACCGAACCGTCGGTTCTTACTTGGCCTGCTTTGTTCTGAAGTTCAACAGTTGCACCCGGGGCAGGAATTAGGAAGCTTAATAAAGATTGAGCGCTTGTTCCGTCGGGGATCATTGTTATTTCTGAAGATTCCTGATCAACAAGGAAAACATTAGAAAGCACGTATGCATCCGACGATGAGCTTTCAAGGTCGAGCTGATAGGTTATTTTGGTTACCATATCCTGAGCTACAACTTCGAAAAGGATTTTCTCAGTAGCCATAACATCAACATACACAGTGTCGAAGTTCAACATTTTGAATGGTGCATATTCACCATTTTCGAAAATTGCGTTGAACTGGGCAACTGTTGCAGGAGCAGTAACATTGTTGTAAACATCAATAAGCTTGGTGTTAGGAGCAATGCCTGCAATAATAGCGGTTTCGCCATCGATGGTGATTTCGTAAGTAGTAGATGTAAGCGTAGCATCGTTATCCAATGCGCCTTCTTTAACTTCGATTGTATAAGCACTCTTGTTCTTTTCGGTTTGACCCAATTCGGGCTGAGCTGCTTCTACTTCAAGTACATCGCCATTCTCAAGAATATCGGCACCTGTTAAAACAGTTTCGCCGCGTTTCATGGTAAGCGTTTGTCCTTCGTCGAGTTTTACAATGTTGATAAGGAAATCGTCGATGGTAATACCCGGCTCAGGTCCTTTGATGGTTTCGTTCATTGAGTAGCCTTCGCTAACAATGTAAACACCCGAAACAACGGTTGAATAGTAAATGGTAATTGGGTCGAAATCGTGCGATCCAATGCCATCGCTGTTCATGTAGTTGTTGGTTGGCCAGCCGAAGCCTAAAGCATCCCAGTACCCCGATGTGGTGTAAAACCATTCCGAAGTGCCTTCGGTGCCGTCGCCAAACGATCCGCCAGGAGTTGTGTTACCGTATTGGATTTCGGGCCTTCTTTTCAAACCTGAGTTTTGATCGTAAGTTTTACCTTCAATTTGGTCGAAAACCTGAAGATTACAATGTCCAATAACATCGAGCGGAGTAGCGTCGTTCGGATCGGTTAATGGTTTTAAACCGTTAAGAACCGAGTCGTTGGTTATTTTGTACAAAATCCACGAGTTGTTGTACCATCCGCCCATAACGTTTTCATAGTTGGCCATATCGTCGTCGCCAAATTCAATACCCCAAGGGTTAAATTCGTTTTTGAAGTTCACATCAATTTCGTCGAAGTTTTCCCACATACGTGTAGGAGCACCGTTGTCGTAGTTGTCGTGTGCCCAAGCTAATACGAATACATCGCCAGGTTGAACAATTGGGTTAACGCTAACGTCGGGAACCAAAATCGAAGGTTGAACTGCCCAGTCGGTTTCGTCTTGCCAAATATAACCGGGCACGTAGCGCGAGTAACGGTTAGCAAAATCATCAACACCCGAACTAACAGTAATTGCATTTTGTGGGTCTTGATCACCACTACGAACAATACAGTAGTTCCTTAAATCGAGCGGTTCGGTGCCAGGGTTTACAATTTCGATAAAGAATTGGTGCCAGTTGGCGCGGAATACAAATTGCGAGATAAATGGTTCAGCACTAAATGTTTTTGCCGAGCTAAGGTCTTTTTCTTTTTCGAGAGTAACAGCATAGGTTTGTTTCTCAATGCCGTCTTCGGCTGTTACATGGAATTTGGTTGTACGGTCGGGAGTTGAACCTGCAAGTGATTTTGCCCTTTCAACTTCGATATCGGCATCGGGATCTTCGGCTTTTGCAACCAAAGCAGGTATGCCTTGTGTTTCGACAGGTAATTTGAGCACATAACTGAGTTTTGTTGGCGAGAATGTTGGAATGGTGTCGCCTACCCATCCTAAGATGCCTTTCATGTCTTCGGGCATATCGGGCCAGGTAATTGAGCTTAAATTAGCATTGTCGTTAGGCAAATAATCTTCAACATTGATAAAGTACTCTTTAGCAGTACCTTTGGCCGAAGTTACTTTCAGTATGTCGCCGCGTACAAGGTCGGGACGTTCAACTCCGTCAACGAAAACAATTTCCCAAGAAGCTTGGTCGGGTTTTTCGAGGTACTTCAACAGTGAGTCAACACGGGTTTGGTAACCTACTTCGTTAATGGTGTCCATTCCCGGCATGTCTTCAGTCACTTCAAACTGAGTGTACCAGTTGCCTGGGCCGCCGTAGGTCATTTTTGGGATAACCCTGTTGTCATCGTCGGTTGGAGGTAATGCAATAATTTTAAAATTGAAAATGTCGAGTTGGTTACCAGTTGCGTAAAGCGTAAGCTCGTCGCCGGTGCGTACCGAAGTGAAAGCTGAATCTTCTTTGCTTGGTGCCAATTTATAGCCCCAGCCTACACCCGGAGCATAATCGAATTCGTTCATGATTGAGTCCATATTGCGCACGCCCCATTCAGCGGTCATGGTCATATTTGTCCAATCAATATCAATTGTATTCGATTTAATGGTTTGCTCGTTAATTCTGAAATCGCCGTGTTCTTTTAATGTCCAGAAAGCTTTGCGACCTGGTTCGAAATGACCTACCAAGAAAGGAATAGGCAACCATTCTGAGTCTTCGATATCGAGACCACGGGTGATTTCCCAGTCTTCGGTACCGCCGCTACCTGTTGTTACGTTGAATTTACGTACCAAAACAGCTAAGTAAGTACCTCTGGCCATACCGGCAACATCGCTGGCGTCTCCATTGGGACGGCGGCCGTTTTCGCCGGTGAAAATACCGTTAACAGCATCAACTACCACTGAGTCTTTTTGCATAGTTCCGGGATCAACAAAGTGATGGCGAAGGTAAAAGCAATATGAGCCACCCCATGTTGTTAGTGCTCCTCCTCCTACACTTACGCTGTCGGGTACTTCGGGATAATTTTCCGAAGGCGACTCGTAAACATGCAACTGCATGTCGGCTTTTTTCCATATATCCTCTTTGGTTAGCGGAGCAAAATCTTGCGGTTTAACAAACGACATTTTTTTAACCCAGTCGCGTACTGTAGCAATTAAGAAAGTTTCGCCTGGTTGTAAAACTTTGTCGTGAAGCATAGTGAAAGAAGTGCCGGGCACAAAAGGATCAGCCCAAGGTGAAATTGAGCCTACTTCAAAATCTTTAAGATTTATTGGTTCGGTACCCATGTTGCAGAGCTCAATATAAGAATGGTGATGATCGTCCATCCTTACTTCCGAAATAATTAAGTTACGGTAAGGCTGGGCAAACACTGTTGCCGAAGCCACCAATAGCATTAAAAGTAAAAGTTTTAACTTCATAATGATTAAGATTATAGTTAATAATATCTCAGGTATTAAAATTTTCCTTAATTCTTTAAAATTGTGAATAATTTGTCAACGTTGCAATGAAAATGATTGCTCTTTAATAAAACATTTCAGTCATTTGTTGATCAAATATTACATGTTTTTGGCAGTGTGTTTTTTTATCCCTCCTTTTAGTAATATTTACACCCTAAGAGCCTTTGTTGCTTTTTAACTTATGTGTTGAATTATATGTTTTAATCAATTTTATATCAAAAATATGCTTAAAAGGCCTGAGTACAAGGCTTTGTGTATTTGTGTACTTTTTATTGTGGTATAAATGTAATAAATATAGCTGTGTTTTTATTATATTGTGGCACTTATTTTTGATATACATTGTCTAAATTTTTTATAGTATGAGAATTGTATTGGGTGTTTTGGTGTTGATACTTTCAATTGTAAATATTGCTGAGGCTGAACAATTTACTCATTTGCAGCCTGCCGACGGGCTTATTTCGGGCGAAATCAACCACATGGTTGAGGATAATCAGGGGCGAGTTTGGATGGCAACCTGGTCGGGATTGGTTTGTTACAATGGCCACAGTTTTACTAATTTCAGACCGGTTTTGGGCGATAATTTCAGTATGCCCGACAAAAAAGTGAAAAGATTGATGCTCGATACAAACGGAAATTTGTGGATAGCAACCGAAAAAAATCTGATAAGGTTCAATATGCAAAATAACCGTTTTGAAACATTTAATTTTCAGCGTGAGTCAAACGATCCTATTAATATATTGTACATCAGTCAGCTCGAAAATTACTTATTGATACATACTGTTGAGGGTTTTTATCGCATGCCTGTAGGGCAGGTTTATACCGACGACTACAAAATTAAGCCAATTGAATTACATGGAGAGAACTACCAAAATGTTTACTTTCATGTAACTGCAAGCTTAAACAATATGTTTTATGGCGCGTCGAATCATTACGAATCGAATACTGCTAATATTTATGGAATGTATTTTCATTTTGATGGCAAGGATACTACCTTGCTGGTTGATTATACCGACAGGCTTAATGCTGTTGTGAACGATATTTACAGTGATTCCATAAAATCAAAAATGCTTTTATCTTCCTCTGATGGAGTTTGGGTTTTCGATCATTTGGCCAGGGGGTTTTCCGATCATTTTTTTGTAAATCAAAATATTCGTACCTCACTGTTTGGCTCCGACGGACGTGTTTATGCCGCTTGTTTCGATGTTCGGCTTTTGTCGTACGATTTTAATACTGCATCGGAACAGGTTTTTTATTCAAATCCTAACCGTTTAGGCACGCTGCTGAACAGTGTTATTCTGTGTTTGTTTAACGATTTTTCGGGTAACTTATGGATTGGGCATCAGGGACAGGGAATTAGTATTATGAATCTTAACCGGAAGGCTTTTTACACTTTCAGGCACGATCCGTTTAACGATCAATCAATCAGATCGAATGCTGTTATGTGCTTTAACGGCAATCGCGATTACTTGCTTGTTGGTTTGCGCTCAGGAGGTTTGAATATTTCTAAACTTGATCGAAACTCAATTTCGGAGCTAAGTTTTGATCGTATTGGCGGGCCGCAAAGGGTAAATGGTAAAACAATTAATGCGGTGTGGGACATCGCAAAACAAAACGATTCGGTTTTTTGGGTAGGGCACTCGGGGGGGCTAAGCAAACTCAGTTTGATAAAAGGATCCTGGCAAATTTCACATTTTCAATCCGATCAGATATTTGAAAGTAATGTGCGTAAAATTTTAATCGATCGCAACAACAATCTTTGGTGCGGATCAATGAAATACGGTTTGGTCTTTATCCCAAATCCCGATGGACAAAAAAAAGGTAAAGCATTCAGCTTTATATACGACAGGAATGATTCGACGTCAATTTCCGACAATGTAGTTACCGATATTCTCATTGATTCCAATTCGCGTTTGTGGGTGGCTACCGGAAACGGACTTAATTTAATGGAACAGGATGTTGCTAATTATGTTTGGGACGGTAAGCAAAAGCCGGTTTTTACGTTTAAAAGAATTGTTGGTACTTGTAACGATGGCTTGAGTTTAAACAACAACGAAATAAATAGCTTAAGTGAAAACTACGGCGGAAAAATATGGATAGCCACTCAAGGTGGTGGAATTAATATTTACGACCCCGTTAGTAATAAATTTGCATACATTGGCGAAAGCCAAGGCTTGTCAGGAAACGATGTAATGGGCGTTATTAAAGTTTATAACAATCAATGGTGGATAAGTACAGGAAAAGGTTTGAGCCATTTAACCATGCACGATGATGCCTGCCAGTTTTCGAATTACTCATCAACCGACGGATTACAAAGCGATGTTTTTTTGGTTAATTCGTTTTTTAAGTCTGATAATGGTATGTTGTTTTTTGGTGGTGAAAATGGTTTTACAGCCTTTTACCCCGATGAAATTGTGCTGAATAAAATACCGCCCAAAATTTTTCTAAATAACTTAATGCTTGGCGATAAAATTTGTAAGGCTGGCGAAACTATAGATGGGAAATGCATTCTTGAAAAGTCGTTAAATCAAACCGAACAAATTATTTTGCCTTACAAAAACAATACTTTTTCGATAGGCGTATCGGCTTTGCACTATCAGTATCCAAAAGGGAATAAGGTGGTTTATACACTTCATAATTACTACAAACGTTGGCACAACTTAACCGCCGATCAGTCGCACATAAATTTCACCCAGTTGCCCGCCGGTAAATATGTTCTCGAAGCCTATGCGCTTAGTGCCGATAATGCCCGCAGTAATGCAAAAATGCTAACCATAACAATATTGCCCCCATGGTACAAGTCGGTTTACATGATTGTGGTATATCTGATAACTTCGATGGCATTAATTACCTTGGCAATATTGATATTCTTCAATCGTCAGCGCGAGCAATTCCAAAAACGGATATATGCAATAAATATCGAAAACAACGAGTCGAAAATGTTGTTTTTGGCCAACCTTGCCCATGAGTTGAAAACACCTGTAAACCTCATTGTATCGCCAATTGAGGATATGATTATCAACAAAAATGAGGTGAATACAAAGTGGCACAACCACATTTACCTGATGCACCGAAATGCACGATATATAATGAAGTTGATTAACCAGATTATCGATTTCAGAAAAATGGACAGCGGTAATTTGAAGCTCAACTTACAGTACGAGAACATGGGGCAGATTATTAACGATGTTTCGATAAACTTTAAAGCTTTTGAAAAGCAAAAAAATGTTGAGTTAAAATTAAAATTGCCCGATAATCCTGTTTATTTGAATGTTGATTCAACTAAAATCGACGAGGTGTTGTACAATTTACTTTCGAATGCCTTTAAACATACCCCGCCCAATCACTGTATCGAAGTTGAACTTGAAATTAGTAAAATACCTCACAACGATACTGCCAATGGCGAAATTTGTATCAAAGTATTTAACGAGGGCAGCTCGCTACCCATTGGCGACGAGGAGCGAATATTTGAAAGATTTTATAAAACTAACGATAAAGTTGAGGGAGCAGGCATCGGACTTTCGTTTGCTAAATCATTGGTCGATTTGCACAAAGGCCGAATTTGGGCCGAAAATATTGCCGACAAAGGGGTTGCCTTTTATGTTACTTTGCCTTATTCTAAAGCCGATAGTTTATATGTGGCCAACAAAACAAATCTCAAAATTATGGCTCCCGAAGACAAAATAAGACGAGATTTGTTAAAGTACGATTCGGATACAGATTTTATAAGTACCGATAAGTTGCAAACCAAAGTGCTTATTGTTGAAGATAACGACGACTTGAGGCGTTACATGTTTGATTTGCTGTCGCGTATTTATACATGTTACGAAGCCGATAACGGCGAAAAAGCATTTGAGCTGGCTGTTGACATTGTACCCGATATTGTACTTACTGACATTGTTATGCCAAAACTCGACGGATTTCAGTTGCTTAAACGTATTAAAGAAGATATTCGTACCTGCCACATACCTGTAATAGTGTTAACGGCTAAAAATTCCATCGACAATATGATTTCAGGTTACAAAACCGGTGCCGATGCATACATTGTTAAGCCTTTCGAAACGGGTGTCATGTTATCACAAATAGCTCAGCTGGTTCATAACCGAAAACTCATTCACGAAAAATACAAGCAGCAAAACTTTATGGTGGAGGTTTCAACACAGAACCTTACCCGCGACGATGTTTTTCTGAAGAAAGTTAAAAAATTGCTCGATAAGCACATTGCCGATCCCGATTTTAATGTAAAAGAGTTGTCGACCGAATTGAACATGAGTACTACGCAGTTGTATCGAAAGATAAAAGCGCTTACAAATTATTCGCCGGTTGAGTTTTTAAGGATAACCCGTTTGCACAAAGCACACGACTTACTCATTAAGCAAAATTACAGCATTAAAGAGGTTTCGTTTCTAACAGGTTTTAATAATTTGTCGTATTTTGTGAAATGTTTCAGAGAGTATTTTAATGTAACTCCGGCAAATTTCAGGGATAAAATGTGGCCTGTTGATTAGTAATTGTTTAATCGGCTTAGGGGGTAAATGTATCACAAATCGTACAATAATGATAAAAATATGCACAATTGATCGGGATTAGAAATTTTATACCAATAAGCAATTTTTAACCACGATGTTTAATTATCAATTTTATATTTTTGACGTTCGTTAATTTTTTTCCATATTAATGCAATATCGCGATGATGAAAGGAAAACTTTTTATAATTACATGCTTAATTTTGATATTGGGCTTTGCTTGCAAAGACGACTTCGATAAATACGAAAGGCCCGAATGGCTCGAAGGAAAGGTATATACACAGTTGAAAAAAGACACCCTTCTTTCAACATTTGCCAAATGTGTCGAAATTTCCAATTACGATACCATTATTGATGTGTCGGGTAGTTACACGGTTTTGGCTCCAACCAACCAAGCGTTCGATGAATTCTTCCAACAGCACCCGACGTATAATTCGGTTGAAGATATTCCCTTGGATGAACTGACTGAATTGGTAGAGTTTCACATAGTGCAAAACCCCTGGAGCCGCGATCAACTCCGTTCGCTCGATGTTAACGGCTGGATCGATGTTGATGACCCATACAACGATAAACCACGTGGGTTTAAGCGCGAAACGCTTTTGCAAAAAAACAATTACCGCTTTGGAATAAAAGATATAGGTGAAAACACCCGCGACCTCATTATTGTTGATACAACTACCACTAACTGGAAAAGGGTAATTATTAACGATACTCGTAAGTTTGCCCCATTCTTTTATTCTGAATATTTCAGCATTTACGATTTACAACCTTCCGATTTCAATTTCTATTTCGGAAAAAGTTTCGATAACCCCGACGATATTTATTTTGTTGATGCCAAAATTGTAAGCGACGAAAGTTTTGCCGAAAACGGTATCGTTTATCGTATCGATAAGGTAGTAACGCCCTTGCTCAATGCCAACGAAATTTTACGTAAGAAAAGGGATAGCCACAGCTACAGCAAGTTTATCGATTTGGTAAACCGTTTTCCGTCGTTAAGTTACAACGAAGATGAAACCTTTAATCAAGCCGGTGCTTCCGAAGGTTTGGCTGTCGATTCGCTCTTCAACCTAAGTTATCCGTCACTTGCTTTCGATATTACCAATGAAGACACCAAAGCGCCCCTTGGCGGAGCAGGTATGCCCAACAATGTTACCATCAGGTTCCATCATGGTTTGGTTGCACCTACCAACGAGGCTTTTGATACTTTTGTTGATCAATATATTAAAGGAGGAAACCAGTGGGGAAGCCTCGAAGAAGTGCCTGAGAGGATCATGAAAATAATTGTTAACTCTTACTTCTCGGCCAACCCAATTTTCGAATCCGACTTGCAAAAAGGATATTACAATGGCGAACGCGATTTGGTGTATTTGGACCAATCGTCGATTGTTGAGAAAGAATTTGGTAGCAATACAACTTTTCTTGGTGTTAACCAACCAATTGTACCACGTGCATTTAAAAGTGTAACCGGGCCTGTTTATCGTCAAAAAGGTTATTCAACCTTAATGAACGCCATTGAATATACCGGTTTGCTTTCGTCGTTAAAACGTCAGGATGAAGAATATACCTTGTTTGCCCCCGACGATTTAACCCTCGATGGCGACTCATCGTTGTTGTACACTTATTTTGAATACAACAATGTTGTTTATGAGTATTTTACAGTAATTACTCCTTATCCGGTATTGCAAGGTTATCGTATTAACGAGCCAACTCCGCTTCGTTTGTTGCTTTTGAACCATGTAGCCGTTGAAAAACACAGGGGCATAGCCCGCAAAGAGTTTTTGAAAACAATGGCCGGAAACCACATTATTTGGGACAATGTTACCGGCATTGCCAAGGGTACAGCACCTACAGTGCGCGGTTACCAAGGTTCTACTTCAGTTGATATAAAACCGTTTAAAATTAGCGAGGATGTTGACAATGGCGACACCTACCGCATTCAGTCGTGGTTCAATTTCTCGTCAACACAAATATATGGTATGGTATCGATTAACTTTCCCGAGTTTCATGCCCTTATAGCAAAGGCCGGTTTGGCACTCGATAAGCAATATCGTTACAGTTTTGTGTCGCAAAATCAAATATATACCATATTGGCACCAACTGCCGATGCGTTGAATGCCATAAGTGCCGATACCCTTACCGGTAAGAATCTCGAGCGATTTGTTAAGATGCATTTTATTGAAGGCGACATGATTTTTACCGATGGAAAATTGCCCGCAGGTTATTATCCTACAGCATACACCATCCCTGCCGGAAATGGTTTAGCTGCTCGCAAAGCAAAAGTTTATATACAACCGGGTATCGACCTGATCAACATAAAGGCCAAAAACAACAGCAATTTTGCTACTGTTAACGAGTCGGAATATACCAACCGCATTTGTGCACGCAGTTTGAGTACTGCTTCGAGCATGTACCCCAACATTATTTCAACAGGTGTGGTACACCAAATCGATAAAGCATTGGAATTCGATTTAGTTGATATTGAATAACCAAACAAGCAAATTTAGTTAATGAACCTAAGGTGTTTATATAAAATGAAGAAAATTAGAAAATCCATCGTCCTGTTTGTAGCACTGGTACTTTTATGTTTTGTTGACAGCTATGCACAAAGTGGCCAGATTATTCGAGGAAGGATTGTCGATAAAAATGGCGGAGAATCATTAATTGGTGTTACCGTTGCCGAAATCGATACCGATAAACGTATTGTTGGTGGTACTGCTACCGACATTAACGGCGACTTTGTTTACACCATGCGCGACGCTTCAAATATGTTGCGGGTGAGCGTAATTGGGTACCATGCCAAAGAAATGAAACCGGTGTTCAACAAGGCAATGAGCATTGAGCTCGAATCGAGCGATATCGAAATTGGTGCTGTTACCGTTACTGCCGAACGCCAATCAAAGTCGGGCTTAACCAATATCGACGATCGCGATAAAGCTTCGTCGTCGGTTAAAGTCGATTTGATTGAAATGCAGGAAGTGGGTGTTACCTCGGCTGCCGATGCCCTTCAAGGTAAAATTTCGGGTCTCGATATTATCAGCGCTTCGGGCGACCCCGGCTCAGGTTCACAAATTGTAATTCGTGGTTTGAGCTCTATTGGAAACAACAAACCGCTTATCGTAATCGATGGTATTCCGCAAGATAAAGTAAACTCGGATGTTGACCTTAGCTCGGCCGACCAAGAGGACATCAGTAACATGATTAACATTGCTTTGCAGGATATTAAATCGATTGAAGTATTGAAGGATGCCGGTGCAACAGCAATATATGGTTCAAAAGGTGCCGATGGGGTATTGCTTATCGAAACCCGTAGCGGTAAAATGGGCGCTGTACAATTCGAATACCAATATAAACACAGTTTCAATGTGCAGCCGCCTGCTATTCCAATGTTGAACGGCGATGAATACATTATGCTTCAGCTTGAACAATTGCACAACGCACGCGGTACTTTTGAGCTGCCTCGCGAAATAGCATACGACCGTAACTACAAAGATTTTTACAACTACTCGCAAAATACCGACTGGCTCGAAGCCATTACCCAGGTGGGGATGACCCAGGACCACTACTTTGCACTTTCGGGTGGTGGCGATAAAACAAGGTATTCGGCATCGTTCAGTTATGTCGACGAAGGGGGTACAACCATTAACACCAATTCGCAACGTTTCTCAACGCGTATCAACCTCGACTATATTTTGTCGAAAAAACTGATGTACACCATTTTGTTCAGTTATACAACCAACAATATTGATGGTAATGTTAGCATTGGAGACTATAACATACGTAAAATGGCCTATGTAAAAGCGCCCAACATGAGTATTTACGAATACGACGAGAATGGCGATCTTACTGGCGAATATTTTAACCCAATTAACAGTTATCAGGGTAGTGGTGGTACCTTTTTTAACCCTGTAGCAGTAGGTCGCTTGGGTAAAAACAATAAAAAAGAATACAGTCTCGAGAATACTTTCAGGCTCCGCTATATCATAAACGATTGGTTAACTTTCCGACAAACGGTTTCGTTTCAATATACCGGTTCAAAATCGAATGTGTTTTTGCCTCACAATGCCTTAGGTGTCGATTGGTTAGACTGGCAAGTGAATAAAGCCGAGGAATCGAATAATATTTATTCAGCAATACGTACCGAATCGCAGTTTATTTTTAATGCACCTTTGGATCCAAAAATTCACGATTTGTCGGGAGCTGTTTCGTGGGTTACCAACCAGTCGAACAACGAGTGGATGAACCTGCAAAGCAACCGTACACCATCGGTTAGCTTGCAAGATCCTGCCATTAACGCACAAATTAACTGGATTGGTTCTGGTTCGGGAGATGCACGCGACTTGGGTGCGGTTTTCAATGTTAACTACAAGTATCTCGACCGTTACATGCTTCAGATCAACTCACGTGCCGATGCCAACTCTGCCTTCGGACAAAACAGTCGTTGGGGTATTTTCAACGGTGTTTCGTTGGGATGGCGTTTTTCCGAAGAACCTTTCTTGGCCGGTATAGACTGGCTGGGTGAAAGTAAATTGCGTGCAAGTTGGGGTACTGCTGGTAGGCCACCCGGAAGCCCTTATGCTCGTTTTGCTTTATATCAAACAGGTGGTTCTGGTACTTATGCAGGTAATCCTGCTATTATTCCCGGGCGCATTCAGCTCGATAATCTTAAGTGGGAGAATGTTGAATCATTTAATGTTGGTATCAATATAAACCTTTTTAAAGACCGTTTGTATATTGAAAGCGACTTATATACCAAAACAACTACTGATATATTATTTGGGCATGCTTACGAAGCCGATAAATTTTATCAGATTCCTACTTCATCCGGTTTTGCAGGTTTGCAATTTTTTAATGGAGGTGAAATGAAAAACATGGGTTGGGAATTAATGTTGAATTATAAATTAATTCAGAAGAAGGATTTAGTTTGGACGGCTTATTTCAACACATCAACTAACCTTAATTCTTTCACAAAACTCCCCGAGAATTTTAACAACGAGCGTTCAACTTCAATTGCCAATGGCGAGTATCCGCGCCGTATAGTCGAAGGCGAACCTATTGGCTCGTTCTTTGGTTTTGAGTACCTTGGTGTTTGGGCCAGCGATGCCGATGTAATGGCTATGGATTCGCTCGGAAGCCCGATACTTGATGCCGATGGCGAAATAGTACCGCTTACCTACATGGGTACTTATACTTTTAAAGGTGGCGATGCCCGTTACAAAGATCAGAATCACGATGGCAAAATCGACCTTAACGATGTGGTGTACATTGGCGACTCGAACCCCGATTTTATTGGCGGTTTTGGTACAGCCTTCCAATATAAAGATTTCGATATTTCGGTAGGTTTTCACTACCGTGTAGGTTTCGATATTATTAATGGTATTGCCATCGAAACCGAAGGGATGAACAACAAAAACAACCAAAGCAAGGCAGTGTTGCGCCGCTGGCGTATTCAAGGTCAGGACGAAGCAAACATGTTGCCCCGTGCTTACGAAAACCACCCTGCAAATAACCTTGGTTCCGACCGTTATGTTGAACGTGGCGACTACTTGAGGTTAAACAACGTGAAAATTGGTTACAAAGTACCCAAGCACATTTGCAAAAAATTGTATGTCGATAGAATGAACCTCGCCTTAAGTGCGCGTAAACTTTTAACTTTTACCAATTACTCGGGTCAAGACCCCGAAATTGGTCAAGATGCCAGCGACCCGTTCTGGATAGGTGTTGACAATGCCCGAACACCTCCTTCGCGGATGACAACCATTAGTGTTTCAGTATTCTTTTAATAAAATGATTTAATGCTGTTGAAAATGGAAATCAGAAATACTAAAGATAAATACATACGAATGAAGCGTAATATCATATATTTAATTGTAGCCTTGGTGTTGTCAACTCAGTTTGCTTGCAATAAATGGCTCGAAATGATGCCACCAAGCGGATTGACCCGTGAGGAATTTTGGCAAACCAAAGAAGATGTTGAGTCGGTTTTAATGGGAGCCTACAGCTCTTTTTCAGGCCTCGATAGTTGGTTGTTTATTCATGGCGAAGCTCGTGCCGATATGGTTAACGACGATGTGAATACCGATGGAAATGTTCGTAACCTGATGAACAGTAATATTTACTCCGATAACTCATACAGTAACTGGGAAAACATCTACAAAGTAATTAACTATTGCAACGAGGTAATCGACAATGCAGCCGATGTGCGTGAAATTGACAAAACTTTTACCGAAATACAGTTGCAGGGTTTCCTCTCCGAAGCTTACTTCTTACGCAGCTTGGCCTACTTCTATTTGGTACGTATTTTTAACGATGTACCCTTTGTAACAGAGCCTAGCGAAACCGATAATGCCGATTTTTATCCGCTAAAAACCGAAGGCGATTCAATTTTGCAATACATTTCGGCCGATTTGGTTGAAGCCCGTAAGTATTTGGCCGATAATTACATCACGCTGATGGAAGAAAAAGGTCGTGCATCGAAACAAGCGTGCGATGCTTTATTGGCCGATATAGCCCTTTGGCGTTTCGACTATGAAGCGGTAGTACAGCATGTAAGCGAAATTGAGATGTCGCAAAAAATTGAATTGATGCCAAGCGCACGTTGGTTCGAAATGTTTTATCCGGGCAACTCGCTCGAAAGCATTTTCGAATTTCAGTTCGACGAGCGCCAAAACCAGCGAAACAATTTGTACGGAATGATGAACGTGAATGCTCGTAACATCGATCCCAGCCAAGTGGCAATTGAAATGTTTGCCCGCAAATTTACAAGCGAACCTTTCAGGGGCGAAGATGTGTCGATAAGAAAAAACAGCGAAACCGACTTCACCATATGGAAATATGTTGGATTGGCTCCCGACGGACGTACACAACGTCCCGATGTTTTGCAAAATACTGCAAACTGGATTGTTTACCGCTATGCCGATGTGTTGCTCATGAAAGCCGAAGCCTTGTCGCAGCTCGAACGTTACGACGAAGCTCTTAATTATTTGAACATAATTCGCGAACGTGCCCAAGTGCCCTTAACAGGGGTGGCCAATTCGAAAGAAGCTTTCGAAGATGTTATTCTCGATGAACGTGCACGCGAACTGGCTTTCGAAGGCAAACGATGGTTCGACCTGGTTCGCATGGGCCGACGTAACAATTATGCCCGCAAGGATAAACTAGTCGAAATTATTATTCGTAATGTGCCTTCAACGCAAAAACGAATACTAGGTTCTAAACTGACCAATCCAATGGGATGGTTTATGCCCGTTAATAAAAATGAATTGGAGAAGAATTTAAATTTGGAACAAAACCCATATTATACAAGGTAGCAATGAAGAATTACACACTATTATTAATATTGAGCCTGTTTGTAATGTTCAATTACTCGTGCAAACAGGATGTGCCTGAAGCTGGTTTTGAAGACATGATACGTCAAACCATTTTGGATTACATTGACGAAAACGATAGTTTGTACTCCAATTTCAAAAAAATTATCGAAGCCGGTGAACTCGATATGACCTTGGGTGCATACAATCCGAACGGTAACAACTATACCATGTTTTTGCCTACCAACGAAGCTGTCGACGATTTTATTTCAAACAGCAACAGGTTTAATTCACTCGACGATTTGCTCAACGACAAAGAATATGTAAGCGCAATGGCTCGTTACCATGTAGTAAATATGGGGCTTTTGACCAACGATTTTCCGTTTGGTGCGTTGCCCGAGTTGAACCTTTCGGGACAATATCTAACCATTGGTATTGAAACAGTTAGCGATAGTTCATATTACAAAGTAAACAACTTTGCCCCTGTTATCGAAGGCAACATTGAAGTGTCGAACGGCTATGTGCACATTATATCAAAAGCTTTATCGCCACTTACTTACAATACATATCAGTGGCTTGAGCAAAACCCGGGCTACTCCATTTTTTACGAAGCCGTTAAACAAACCGGTTTCGACCAAGTACTCAGTCGTATTATTTATCGCGATTCGGTGGGGCTTAATCCTGTAACATTATTTGTTGAGCCCGATACCGTGTATCATCGTTACAACATTTTTAGCTTCGACGATTTGGTTGAGTTCATCAATCCGTTCGATAATAACTATACCAACCCGATGAACGAACTTAATAATTTTGTCGGGTACCACATTACCGAAGGCAGCACCTTCCTTTCGAACTACGAAGGATCGACCAGTAACTTCAACTCGTTTGGCCCATATCCGATTGAGGTGAACGGAATGGGTGAGGAGCTGCTGATCAACAGCCGCAAAATTATTAAAGATACAACTGTAGTGTTTTCAGAAGTTAAAAATGCATACGATACAGTATTTACCTATCTCGAAATAATGTTTTTGTACGATCAGAGCAATATCCTTACTTTAAGTGGAGCCGTTCATTCGGTTAACGAAGTTTTAACCGTTCAACGTGCCGGAGCCCGCGAAGTAAGTTTCGAGTTTTTCGAAGAACCGATTTTTGCAAGCTATCGCGAAAAATCAGGCGAATACTTAATCGAAGAACGTGAATTGCTTAGTGTGATTAGTTGGACCGGAGGCGACGATCGTTTGCTTTTTGTCAAAAACGATGTGGAGTCGGAACAGTCGTGGAACAAGGATTACTTGCAAATTGACGGCGACTTTTCAATAAGTTATCAGCTTCCGCGTATTGTTGCAGGTAAGTACGACCTTATTTTAAGGGCTCATGCTTTTGGACCACAAAACGCTTTGGTTGAAGTATTTTTCGATGGCATAAAAATTGGCGGCCTTGTCGATTTAAAAACAATTGGTAACCAAAATTGGCCATATGCCGATATTAACCTTGGCGAGTTAACCCTGTTGGAATACGAAAGTCATGTTATTACAGTGCGCTCACTTATTTCGGGAACTTTTATGTGGGACGCCGTAAGGTTTGATATACCCGAATAATGGTAGTTAATGCATTGATAAATAAGAAAAAAGAATTTAATATGAAGAAATATATCAATATATTAATTGTAGCATTCATCGCAATAAGCTTTGCCGCTTGCGACGATAAGTGGGGAGAGCACTACGATACAATTCCCGAAACTGTCGATGCAAGTGTTTGGGATGAAATCAAAAAAGATGCTTCATTATCGACTTTTGTTTCGTACATGGTTGAATTTCAGCTCGATTCGATATTTAATTATACCGATGTATATACACTGTTTGTGCCTACCAACGAGGCATTCGAAGCTTATATGCAGCAAAACGAAGTTAACGATACAACAATAAGTTTTCATATTTTGCGCCATTTTATTCAGCCTAACAATATTTCTGGTGTAAAGAAAATCCAAACCATATTATTCAAGTTTGCACAATTCGAAAACACCAACGGACAAACTTTTTACGATGGCATTCCGCTCGATTATACCAGCCCGCTTTTTAACAATGGCCGGTATTTTAAAATGGCAAAGGTTGCAACTCCCGATCCCAGTTTGTACGAATATATTGCTAAAAATATTCCTGTTTTAAGGAATTATATCGACAAACAAGACTCAATTGTGCTCGACAAAGAACTTAGCAAACCAATTGGCTTCGACGATGAGGGCAACATTGTTTACGACTCGGTTGTTACAATCATAAATCTTTTTGAAGAAGAATTTTTTGAAGTGAGTGAGGAGTTTAGGGTAAAAACAGCAACACTTGCTTTTCCTAAACAGGATCTTTACAACAATGCTTTAACCCAAATGGCTTTGAATTTGGGTGGCGATTATACTTCGTACAAAGACATCTCGCTCGAGTGGCAAGAGGAAGTACTTATTCCGTATTTGCTTGAGCACGGTGTATTTCAAAATATGCGCGAAATAGGTGAGTTTGCTACCGATAGTATGAAAAATATTTTGGGTGACAGTGTATTTGTTTTTTACCGCCCAACCGATAAGGTAGTTTGCAGCAACGGTTATGCTTATAATTTTACCGATTTCGAAATTCTCGACTCGTTGTACATGAGTGCTTTGCGTACCGAGGGCGAATTTTTGGTTGAAACAATCGGTATGAACCGTTTTGCATGGCACGACTCGGTTAAAGTTACAAGTTCACAAACCTTTACGCCAACCAACTCGTTTGTTAATACTGCTTCGAACGATACGGTAATGCTTGTAAATTTCCCCAAAAAGTTCGACGGACAGTTTGAACTCGAATTTAAGTCGGAACCATTGTTCCCGCGCCGTTACCTCGTGTTGGTGCGCACCCATATGGATTATGGCGGCATTTATAATATTTACATCAACGATGAACTGGTGAAAACATTCGACTGGTACGATTATGCACGTGCTCGTGGAGGCATCATAAACAGCGTTACCGGTGTGCGTTTTATTCCGCAAGGCCGTTTCAATAAATTCGATTTCTGGCTCGAAAATCAGACTGAATACGGACAGGCCGTTGTTCGGTTCGAATATGTTGGCCCCGGTGTATCGCCAACTACAGTCGATATCAATAATGGTTTAATGATCGATTATATTGAATTTTTACCCGAAAATAAAATCGACGATATAACCAAAAACCCTTAATAGGGCATTGCTTAAAACAAAAAAGCTACTTTAACGAAAGTTAGAAGATGAAACAAAAAGTTGACAAAGAGATAAATAAGCAAAACCATTCAGCAATGAATAGATTTTCAATGAAACAAACCTTAATGACTGTTTTTCTTGCTGCTACACTTGTATTTGCGGGAAACATGGCTTTAATGGCCCAAAATGAAACTGGCACAAACCAACAAGTAAAGGTGGGTGAAGGGGGAGCCGCAGCAAGCTCATCGATCGACGAAACAAAAGTAACGGTAAAAGGTTTAGTGGTTTCGCCCGAAAACAAGCCTGTGGCCAACGTTTCCATAAGTGTTGAAGGCTCGCGCGATATGCCCGCATTTTCCGACGAGAATGGTGAGTTCGAGATTACTGCTTATGCCGGTAATGTATGGCTAAGTGTGGCTCCGGCAAACCAATACAAGCGAAAACGTATTTTTCTGGGTGGTCGAACTTCGTTAACCATAATGCTAACACCCCTGGGTGTTGCTAGTGGCGAAGACGAACTCATGGTTTTAAGCCAGTTAGTAACCCGCAAAAATATGCCTTCGTCATTTTCCGATCTCGATGTCAGCAATATACAAAACACAATTGTACCTTCAATCGACCGTTATTTTCAAGGGCGTATTGCAGGTATGCATGTGGTGAACCAATCGGGGGCTCCCGGTACCGGTGCTACAACTTTTATTCGGGGTATTAACTCCTTAAATGCTACCAACCAGCCACTGTTTATTGTCGATGGGGCTATTATGGAACCACAAGGAATGTTCGGAAGCATTGTTAACGGGTACAATTACAACCCGCTGATTTCGGTCAATCCTTTCGATATTTCGAACTTAACTGTTATTAAGGATGCCGATTATGCTGCGGCCTATGGTTCAAAAGCATCGAATGGTTTAATTATGATCAGCACCCTTGACCCCAGTGCAACTGAAACTTCGTTCGAAATTGATTTACGCAGGGGGCTTTCACTTAAGCCTTCGCAGTACATTCCGCAGCTTAATGCTGCTCAACACAAAACATTGGCCAACGAGCTTTTGTACACATCGGGGATGCTCGAAGAAGATCTTATCGAAAACTATCCAAATGTTTTTCTCGAGCCCGATATGGAAACATTCATTAACTACCAGCACGACACCGAATGGCAACAATATATTTTCGATAATGCATCGTTTACCAATTTTAACATTAAGGTGAAAGGTGGCGACGAAATTGCACGTTACGGTTTGTCGTTTGGTTATTACAACAATAACGGGATACTCAAAAACACCAAGTACGATGGTTACAACATCCGCTTTGTTAGTTTGGTAAACATATTTACATGGCTACGAATGAATGCCACTGTTTCGTTTGTTACCAGCAACTCCGATCTGAAAGAATCGGCAATTGTGAAAGAGACTAGCCCGATATTGAGCAGCTTGGCCAAATCGCCATTGTTAAATCCCTATCAATACGATGCTAATGACAGTCTAACTTTGATGCTATCTGAAGTAGATGAGTTTGGCGTTAGTAACCCATTGGCAACTATCGAAAACTTCGAAGCCAACAACAAAAATTATAACATTAACACTTCTTTAGGTTTTGAGGCCGATTTAGGCGAAAATTTTGTAATGACAACCAATATTGGTATTCTTTATAACTCGCTTAAAGAGAAGGTGTTTATGCCAAACAAGGGGATGGAGCTTTATTACGATAACGAAGCTCACAACGTAGCCAAAGCATCGACCAATACTTTTAACGGCTTTACCAATAACACCATGTTGAAATATAAAAAGCAAATTGGCAACAATCATTTGTTTACTTCAACATCAGGTTTCAATATTATGACCAACAAATTTCAGTACGATTGGGGTATTGCCAAAAATGCTCACGAAAACGATGAGTATCGTATGTTGTCGGATGGTATTGACAACTTGCGCGAAATTGGTGGCGAAAACCGTAACTGGAACTGGGCTTCGTTGTACGAAAAAGTTACTTATGCTTTCCAGGATCGTTACCTCTTCTCGGGTACCGTTTCGCTCGATGCTTCGTCGCGCATAGGCAAAGATGCAATTAATACAATCAAACTTTTGGGCAACCCCTTTGGTTTGTTCTACTCAACCGGCTTGGGCTGGAGGGTTTCGAACGAAAGCTTCCTCGACGATATTGCGTGGCTCGAAGAGTTTAAAATTAGGGCATCGTATGG
>JAFGAF010000362.1 GCA_016933815.1 Prolixibacteraceae bacterium | reverse complement strand
CTGGTCGATGGTGATGCCTGTGTGCTTTTTTATCAGCATCTCAACCCCTGTGAGTGGCAACCGGACTTGTATGCCCGGTATTGCCATATAACTTATTTTGTTCATACTGTTTCGAGTTTAAATATTTCTTCTACTCTTGTGTTTAGTACCTTTGCCAACCGTAGCATCAATTCGCCGTTTGGTATGTACCGTTCGGTTTCGATGGCGTTTATTGTTTGCCGGCTCACCTTCACCATCTCGGCAAGTTCTTGTTGTGTTATGTTGAGCTTTGCTCGCTCATTGCGTAGTGTGTTTTTCATGTTGTTTGTATTTCATAGGGCGTTGCCCTATGTTGATGTATTACGCTCTTTCAGAGCTATTTCATACCACATGGCGTTGCCCAGTGTTGATGTGTGGCGCTCTTTCAGAGCTTGCGTCTCGTATCACAGGGCGTTGCCCTGTGTTGATGTATTACGCTCTTTCAGAGCTATTAGGTGTTCTTACAGTGCTTTGATTTTTACATTGATAGTCTTAATTGTATGATTTTTGGTTCGTTGCTTCCCAATGTTGTTTCTTTTGCAGGGAAAACACGATACGGTGCGGTTTCGCCAAAACGACTATCGGCTACGGCTAAACCATCGTGCACACGGCATTTTATGTCGACCATGTAACGTATTGCTTTTGCGTACTCGCCTTTGGGTTCTTTATTGTCGGCTTCCCAACTAATGATAATGAACGATTTGCGAGGGTATTGCCTTACAAGTCTTTTATATCGGGTAGTTGTTAGTTCGATGTATTGAGCCGAGTCGATAAATACGAATTGTGCACGTAGCTTTTTTATTTTTTCGAACATTTCGTCAAAGGTATCGCGATCGCCAATCATCACCCGTCCGTTACCCACCGAACTCAAGTCGCAACGTTCAATAGTATCCTGCAAGCTTTTGCTCACACCTTGCTCCACCGAGTTGTAATACACCTTTCCATGGCGTGCCAGTTCTTTACAAAGCTGAAAGGCAAACGTTGTTTTGCCACTACCCGATGGACCCCAAATTATCATCCTGAAGTTTCGTTCGGCTGCGCCAATTGTGCGTAACCATACGTCCGAATAATCGTAAGTGGTAAACTCCTTTTTTTGTATAGTATTCAAACCATAAGTTGCTCCCATATCCGTTTTTTTTTATGAATAAAAATATGTTTTTGAGCCCGGGCGCGTTCCGATGGTGGCGCATACCTCACAACCGGGCAGTGATGAATTGAGTGTGTTTAAAATTTTACTTGATAATCGTCCGGGAATTTGGCTGCTGTTACGTTCAACGGTACGGCTACCCAAGCGCCAACACCGTTTTTAACTTCGGCCTCAACGTAATAGGCCGATCCCTCGGGGCTGTATGCCTGCATGATTATTTCTACACCTTCAATCAAACGTTTATCGCCTATTAGTTTGGCTTCGTTGTAGAGGTCGAGCACGCGGTCGGGTTTTAGGTCGCCTTGTTTGTTGCGTTTCAGTAGGCTGTTTATTAAACGTGCTTGTTTGCGACTGTTACCATCGGACGAAAGACTATCAATGTATTCGCGTACAATTGCAACGCCTTCGTTGGCTGTGTCATCGTATCGGCTTATGGTTCGAAAACCCAGTGTAATACGCGCATTTTTCTCTTTATTGCTAAATGTGAACGAGCGTTGTTTAGATTTAACACCAAAAAGGTCGCGTTTGAAGTCAAGAGCCTTTTCGAACGAACTAAAGATTTCGGTTTTAATTTCGGTTAATTCTTTGCTTACTTTTTGTATTTTTACAATTGCCTCGTCTACAAGTTCGTTGATTATCTCTTTGTAGGTGTCGCGGTCGGCTTGTTTTTGTTCTTCTTCGCGTTTTTGTTCGGCTTCAACCTGTGCAAAAATGTTTTTGCGTTGCTCAGGTGTTAATGTTGTAATGTCAATTGTTTCCATGTCTTGTTTAATTTTTCATTATTCATTATTCATTATTCATTATTTATCAGCATAATAGCCATATCGTTTGATTATTGCCCAGATTGTGCGTTCGGATAAACCGTAAACAGATGCAATTTCGGTGAGCGAAAAATCTATTTTTAAATTGCGGTTCATGTGTCGTTCGAACATATTGCGTATTGCATCGTTGCGTTTGAGTCTGTTTTTGTTAAGTAGCTCTTTGTTTGTTTGCTTTGCCATGCCTTTGTGTTTTATATGGTTTACAATAGATTAAATTCGTCGATGGTCATGTTTGCCAAATCGAAACCGAAACCGCGAGCGCGTTGCACATCTTTTTCGGCAATATCGTAGTTCCACCATTTGGTGCGTGCTGCTTTAATAACATCGCGGTTGGCTATTCCTTTGGCAGCGCAATAGTCGTCAATGTCGTGATTGCCATCGGGTTTGAACCCAATGTTTGGTATCCGGTGTATTTTTAACCTTCGGGCAAAGGTGGTGTAGCAGTTGCTGTCGGTTTGCAGGGGTTGCCATGTTTGTGTGTCCAATCCGGCCAATTTGGCAATGCGGTCTTTCACTTCGGTTATACCTATTATTGCAATAGCAAGCAAGCCATCGGTGGCGGTGTTAAGGTTTTTAATGTGTTTGTAGATGGTGTTGCTCAAAACTTCGCTCTCGTCAATAATTAGCAAAGGGTTGCTGTCGGCGGTTTCTTCAACTTTGCGTATGATGTTGTTAAACAAATCGTTGGTCGAACGTTTTTTATAAACAATACCCATACATTCGTTTATTGCCAATAGCAATTTGCCCCAAGTTAGCCGGCGGTCGGCTTTGTAATAATATACATTGCTTGCTTGTGCAGCATATTGCCTCAAAACGGTTGATTTGCCTATGCCTGTGTTGCCAACAATAAGCCTCATATCCGATGCTTTTTTGCAGGCTTCGGCCAAATTCCAAATTTGTTGATACTGGCGCAGGCTTGTAACCAAATTGCCCGACACACTGTGATTGCCCACACGGGCGGTGATGCTGTTTATTAATTTGTCGGAGAAGCTCTTTTTGTTGTTAATCAAATCGCTCAACGTACCCTCCGAGCAACCTGCCAAAGCAGCAAGCTCGTTGTTTTTCATTTTTTTGGCGTTGCGTATTTGAGTAAGTTTGTCGCGTAGCGATTGTTGAGCAATGCCTATTTCGGGCTGTTTTTCGGTTGTTTGACTCATAATTATACTTGTTTTACACTTGTTTTACTATCGAATATTTCTATTTATAATTGTTTTTTTTTGAGCCCTTGTGTGTTCCGGTGTTTCACACTTACTGCAATGTTTTTTCTTGCAAGGGCAACCATTGTGGGTGTGCATTGTTATGCTTTTTTGTTGTAAAAATCGACCCATTTTTTCATTATAGCCATCAGTTTAGTCAGCTCGTTTACACCCAATTCGTTTAGTTTGCGTCCTACAAAGGGGCTACGGGGGTTGTTCATCAAAAAATCATCGAAGACGGAACCCGAAAAATGTTTTTTGTTGTTCTTTGTTTCGTAAAAACCAAGTTTTTCGGGTAACGAATAAACCACAGCAATGAGCTTACGGCGCAAACCATTTCGGCGGTCGGCATCGGCTTTTGCCAATGTTTTTTGCAAGTTTTGTGCGCCATCGAGCTCGGCTTGCAGGCAGCCAATGAGGTTGTTGCACTCGTCGATGGTGAGTTGCGATGTACGGT
>JAFGAF010000039.1 GCA_016933815.1 Prolixibacteraceae bacterium | reverse complement strand
TGCACTGATGTTTTACCGTGCTATTACTGAAAAAGCAATTCAATATTTGAAGCCGAGCGGAGAACTATGGTTTGAAATAAACGAAGCCTACGGCAATGCCGTTTTGCAATTATTGGAGGCACATGGCTTTGAAGCAACAATTATTAGCGACCTTAATGGAAAAAACCGAATGGTTTTTGCTTGCTTAAAATAATAATATTTGTTTTGCTTTCTTCTCTTATAGTTTTAATCCGGTATTGGTAAGCTTTTGTTGTGGTTTTTGTTGCATCCTTTTCGGAATCACTTTCAGGCTTTCGGTCAAAAGGATATTCAGTAATCGTTCTTTTTTCGATATACGTGTAGTAACCATGCTAATTTCGCGCACAGGAGCAGTGCCTTCAATTTCTTTTATCATTTGTTCTTTATCGGAACTGACCGAGAGGGTTGCCATTTCGGGGATGAAGGTGATACCACCTGCATTTTCGACTACCCTGCATAGCGACTCGATTGAGTTCGACAGGTACACAATATTCTGAAATTCGCCCGGCTCCTTGGCATATACACAAACCGAATCAACCTGATTTTGGAAGCAATTTCCTTCTTCGAGGTACCACATTTCTTTAAGATCGACTTTGTTCAAATCGATGGTTTCAAATTGGGCCAGTTCGTGGTTTTCGGAAACATACAGATAGAATTTTTCATAAAAAAGAGGTTTAAATTCAAGCCCTTTGGCTTCAACAGGTGTAGATATAAAACCTGCATCAATCAAACCGTTGCGCAAATCAGATACAATGTTTTCGGTTTTTAATTCAAAAATTGTGAGTTTGATATTGGGGTAATTGGCCGAGAATTGATCAACAAATAACGAAAACCAATAGGGGGCCAAGGTGGGAATAACGCCAATTTTTAAGTTGCCTTCGGGTTTGTTTTCCATTTCGAAAGGCAGATCTTTTAATTTTTCGGCCATTTGAATCAGCTCACGGGTTCTTTCGACAAACTGTTCGCCCTCGGCTGTTAATATAATTTGTGTGGGCGATCGCTTAAAAATGTTAATACCCAATTCTTCTTCGAGCTTGCTAATTTGCAAGCTGAGTGCCGGTTGTGAGATGTTAAGCTTTTGAGCTGTTTTTGAAAACGATTGATAATGGCTTAGCTCAAGTACGTAGCTCAGTTGTAGCAATGTCATTGTATAACGTATTACTTATAGGTTTATAATGAATTATAAATATAGGCAATATTACCTTTGTATTATCAAAATAAACAAGAAATTATTAACACTAAAAATTATACTACAATGAAAGCAAATAACGAAAAAACCGTTGAGAAATTGAACCAAGTTTTATCAGACTTACAAGTTGTTTATCAGAACCTGCGAACCATGCATTGGCTGGTAAAAGGTGAGCAGTTTTTTATGCTGCACAAGCTTTACGAAGAATTTTACACCGAAACAGCCGAAACTGTTGACGAAGTTGCCGAACGTATATTAATGCTGGGCGGAACACCTTTACACCAGTTTGCCGATTACCTGAAGAATGCCCGTGTTGAGCCGGTTGTTGAAGTGCCTAAAGGAAAAGAAAGCCTTAAGCTTGCAGTTAATAACTATAATCAATTACTGAGTACGTACAGGGAACTGAACGCATATGCTGCCGAAAATGGAGACGAAGGAACAGCAGCTTTGTTTAGCGAACTGATTGGTTCAACCGAGAAAAAATTGTGGATGTTGAATTCAACATTGGCCTAGTAATTAAGAATTGATAAAATAATCAAATTCAGATTAAATTTTAAAATCAAATCAACTTTAAAAAATAAAAAAGATGGAAAATACACAAGAAGTAAAAGTAGTTTCGTTGCCTCGTATCGGAGAGGCTGCTCCCGAGTTTAAAGCTGTTACCACACAGGGTGATATTAATTTTCCGGCCGATTACAAAGGCAGTTGGGTAATTCTTTTTAGCCACCCTGCCGACTTTACGCCGGTTTGTACCTCCGAGTTCATGACCTTTGCCACAATGGAAGAACAATTTGCCGAAGCCAATTGCAAATTGGTTGGGCTTTCGGTAGATGGATTGTACAGCCACATTGCCTGGTTGCGCACAATTAAAGAGAAAATTGAGTACAAAGGGATGAAAAATGTTGAGGTAAAATTCCCGCTAATTGAAGATATTACCATGGATGTTGCCAAAAAGTACGGTATGATCCAGCCTGGCGAAAGCAATACCAAAGCAGTACGTGCAGTTTTCATCATCGATCCTAAAGGAGTTATACGTACTATCATTTATTATCCTCTGAGTTTGGGGCGTAATTTCGATGAGCTTTATCGCGCATTGATAGCTTTGCAAACCGCCGATGAGTTTGGTGTTGCAACTCCGGCCGACTGGCGTCCCGGCGATGATGTGATTATTTCACCTGCCGGATCGTGCGGAACTGCAAAAGATCGTATGGATGGAAAAGAAGATGGCCTCGATTGTAAAGACTGGTTCTTCTGTACCAAAAAAATCGACAAGGAAGAAGTGCTTAAACGAGTGCTGAAGAAATAATTACCTAAGCATTTTACCCAAAAACCCAAAGAGCCTGCCCAATGAAAGCAGGCTCTTTTTATTGATTATTTTTTTTCATTTTTTGTGGAAGGCCTCAATTTCCTTTAACGAAATGCGGTTTTCGTAAATGGCTTTGCCGGTAATTACACCCGGAACGCCCATCTCGTCGAGTTCGTAAATATCTTTCATTGTGGCAATTCCGCCGCTGGCAATTAGTTCGAGGAATGGGAATTTGTCCATGATTTCCTTGTACAAA
This sequence comes from Prolixibacteraceae bacterium, assembly GCA_016933815.1. Classification (GTDB taxonomy): domain Bacteria; phylum Bacteroidota; class Bacteroidia; order Bacteroidales; family Prolixibacteraceae; genus Roseimarinus. The sequence continues at coordinate 402 of JAFGAF010000039.1, read as the reverse complement.
TCGATACTTGGGCCGGTAAGCATGCCATCGCGGGCAATGTCGGTTGAAATCACTTTCGAAATGCCTTTATCGATGTAACTTTTGATGAAAGGTATAATGTCTTCGTTTGAATCTTCCTGCCAACCACTTACAGCAATTTTGCCATTCTTGGCATCGGCGCCTAAAATAATTTTTTCAGATCCGTAAGTTTCAATCCAATGCAGAAAAGTATCGCGGTCTTTTACGGCAATGCTTCCTCCGGTAATCATGCTTGCGCCGCTTTCGAAGGCAATGCGAAGGTCTTCGTCGCTTTTCAACCCACCGCCAAAATCGATTACCAAATTGGTTTTCGATGCAATGGTTTCGAGCACTTTGTGGTTCACTATATGCTGCGCTTTCGCTCCGTCGAGGTCAACCAGGTGC
>JAFGAF010000361.1 GCA_016933815.1 Prolixibacteraceae bacterium | reverse complement strand
ATGAGGAACAGATTTATTTTATTGCTAATTTTTATTGGAGCCGTACTAAGCTCTGTTGCGCAAAATACTTTGTATTTGCATACCGACGAGGCTGAAACCAAAATCAACCCTGAAGTTTATGGGCACTTTGCCGAGCATTTGGGCAATTGTATTTACGGTGGGATTTTTGTTGGCGAGGATTCCGAAATTGATAACATAAGGGGTTTCAGAACCGATGTTATTGATGCTTTGCGCGAAATGGGGATTCCTTTGCTACGATGGCCGGGTGGCTGTTTTGCCGATACTTACCATTGGAAAGATGGTATTGGTCCGCGTGAAAACAGACCTTCGATTGTTAACGTTCATTGGGGCGGTGTTACCGAAGACAACAGCTTTGGCACACACGAATTTCTCGATTTTTGTGAATTGATTGGTGCAGAACCTTACATCAACCTTAACGTTGGATCGGGTACTGTTCGCGAGGCTTCGGAGTGGGTCGAATATGTTACTTCGGCCAACGACAGCCCAATGACGAAACTGCGCAAGCAAAACGGGCGCGATGAACCATGGAATGTTCGTTACTGGGGAATTGGCAACGAAAACTGGGGCTGTGGCGGACACATGACCCCCGAGTACTATGCCGATTTGTACAACAATTTTGCTTCTTATTGCAATGGCGCAAAATACAAAATTGCCGGTGGCCCTAATGTAGCCGATTACAACTGGATGAGGGTAGTAATGCAAAAAACCACTCGCTTCCCCTGGCTGGTTCAAGGTGTTTCGTTACACAACTATTCGTTTACCAATAGTTGGGAAAACAAAGGCAACGCTACCGGTTTTGGCGAGGCCGAATGGTTTTCGAATCTCAAAGATGTGCAGCGCATGGATGAACTTATCAGAAGGCATACCGCAATTATGGATCAGTACGACCCGAATAAACGCATTGGCTTGATTATCGATGAGTGGGGCAATTGGTTCAATGTTGAGGAAGGCACAAACCCGGGATTTCTGTATCAGCAAAACACCATTCGTGATGCAGTATCGGCTGCAATAAACCTTAACCTCTTCAATAACAATGCACACAGGGTTAAAATGGCCAATATTGCACAAATGGTAAACGTATTACAGGCTGTAATTTTAACCAACGGTGCGCAAATGGTGCTTACCCCAACTTATTATGTGTTTAAAATGTATCAGGTGCATCAAGGTGCTACTCTAATCCCCTCAAACCTTAAAACCGAGCAATACGAATACAATGGCATGTCAATTCCGGCCCTAAGCTCTTCGGCATCGGTTAAAGATGGTGTTGTAAGCATTACGCTGTCGAATGCAAATCCGAATAAAGCTGTTGTGCTTGATTGCCAAATTACCGGCGATGAATATTCTTCGGCTAAGGGGTTGGTAATTAGTTCGAATAGCTTAAACGATTACAACAATTTTGGTGAACCAGAGAAAGTCTCTATGAAGGATTTTCAACTCAATAAACCCAAAAATGGTAGATTGAAAATCGAAATACCTGCACATTCAGTTGTGTTGGTTCAATTTAAAAAGTAAAAACGGATTCAGATTAGTTTATACATCTGTTTGTGATATTAAAATTTTGTTTAGATCAGAAAATAGAAGGGTGGTACATATTTTGGTGCTGCCCTTCTTTCGTGTTTTTCAGGCTATTAGCCAATTATCTGTTGATTTCCGATGGTGAACACTTGTAATATTTTTTGAAAATACGGCTAAAATATTTGGGATCGTTAAACCCGGTAGCGTAAGCCACTTCACTAATTTGCATATTGCTTTCTCGTAACAGTTCTTTTGATTTTTTCAGCCGGTAAACGTTTATAAAATCGTTGGCCGAAAGGTTGGTTAATGCCTTCATTTTTTTATACAGTTGGCTTCGGCTCACAAACATTTCGGAGGCAAAATGATCAACATCGAAGGCTGCATCGGTGTAATATTTTTCAACAACCATGTTGGCTTTTTCAAAAAACTGTTGATCGAGGTTGTTGGTGGTTATTTCGGCAGGTGTAACTTCGTCGAGGGTGCTGTATTTATTGCGCAAAGCCTTACGGTTTTCAATAATACTGTGCACTTTGGCCAACAAAATTTCGGCATTAAAGGGTTTTGGAATGTAGTCGTCGGCACCTTGTTCGAGCCCTTCAACAAAATCCTCAACATTCCCTTTGGCAGTAAGCAAAATGATGGGAATGTGGCTGGTGTACAAATTGTTTTTTACTTTTTTGCAGAGTTCAATGCCATCCATCACGGGCATCATTATATCGCTGATTATTAATACCGGGTCTTCCTTTTTGGCTAATTCGTATCCTTGTTCGCCATTTTCTGCTTCAATTACCTGGTAGTATTGTGTTAGTCCCGAAACAATAAAACTGCGCATTTCGTTGTTGTCTTCAATTATAAGTATCTTCTCGGGCAAGCTTTCGGGTTGATTGATAGCTTTTAATGGGCTTTCGGCTATTTGGTCGTAAAGCACCGACACTTTTCCTTTGATGTTCGATTCAAAAACTTGCCCCGATTTGTCGATTTCGTGTTCGGCAAAAAAGTTTTTACTGGCCGGAATGCTTACTTTAAACGTACTGCCCATGTTTGGTTGGCTTTCAACGCTTATGGTGCCGTGCATCAATTCAACAAGGCTTTTTACCAGCGAAAGGCCAATGCCCGTGCCGCTGTTATTGTGTTTGTTGGTACGTGCTACTTGATAAAAACGATCGAACAACCTGTCTATTTGGTTATTGTCGATACCCGGTCCTTCATCTTTAACCGAAAGCTCCAAATAGTCGGTTTGCCCGTTTCGAACAGTTTCTGCAGTGAAAATGATTTTCTTTTTAGCCGGAGTAAACTTGAACGCATTGGCCAAAAGGTTGTAAACCACGTTTTCCATTTTCTCTTTGTCGATCCAGGCAACATTGTTTACTGCTATTTGGTGGCTGTAGTCGATGTTGTTGATGTAGGCAAACTCGTCGAACGCATGGAATAGTTCAAGCAGATAAGGTTTTATTTCGGTAGCTTCTACTTGTAATTCCATATTGCCGGTCTCAATTTTACGTATTTCGAGCAAACGGTTGATCAGCATCAAAAGGCGCTGTGCGTTTCTGTTAATAATTTTCAGTAGTCCGGCTATTTCTGTATTGTTTTCGAATTGTTTTATCAGCCTTTCGAGTGGCGAAATAATTAAGGTTAACGGTGTGCGGAATTCGTGCGATATGTTCATGAAAAACTGCATTTGGTGCAGGTTTACCTCTTTTACTTTGTTGTTAAGTATTATCAGTTCGTCGCGTTGATTCAATATTTCGTTGTTTTTATTTTCCAGTTCTTCTTTTTGTTGTTCAATTTGTTTTTGGCGTTTCTCAAGCGTGGTGTTGTAATTCATCAGCTCGTTGGCCTGTTTTTCGAGTATAATTTTCTGATCTTCAATTTTTTGTGTGCGGTTTCGTACTTTTTCTTCAAGTATCTTTTTTTGTTGAATTATGCGCCTCATTTGCAATTGAATAAGCGAGAATGTAATGAGGATGACGAGTACCACAACAATAATTTTGAACCATTGGGTTTGCCAAAATGGGGGGGTAATTACAATGGTAATTTGGGTGGGTACATCGTTCCAAATCCCATCGCCGTTCGATGCTTTCAGTTTAAAAGTATAGGTTCCTCCGCCAAGGTTGCTGTAATTGGCAAAGCGGCGTTGAGCAGGTACGCTTATCCAGTCTTTATCGATATCGGAAAGCAGGTACGAAAAACTCACCTTTTCGGGCAAATAGTAATCGAAGGCCGAAAAATCGAACGACAGGTTGTTGTCGCGGTAGGTGAGCTGAATAGTATCGGTTGAATAAATAGGCGAATTGATTACTACTTTATCGTGAAATTTTTCGCCCGGCTGAACCTCTTGGTTATATATTTTGAGCTTGGTTATTTTTGGTGTGGGAATGTACTTGTAATTGTAAATATTTTCGGGCTTAAAATAGTTGAGCCCCTCGGTTCCACCAAAGTAAAGCTCGCCGTCGTAACTTTTGTGCGAGGCCGACCAGTAAAACTGGTTGTTGAGCAAACCATCTTGCTTGATAAAGTTTTTAAATCGATTGTTCGTTGGGTCGTACATCGATAATCCGTTGTCGGTGCTCATCCAAATATTTCCGTTTTCATCTTCCTGTATGCCATAAACTACGTTGTTGCTAAGGCCGTCGTTTTGTGTATAAGTTTTACAAATTAGCTCACCTTTATTGTTTACCTTGCATTTGGCAAAGCCATTCCCGTAAGTGCCTATCCAAACCGATCCGTTTTTGTCTTCCAACAACGAAGCAATATAATTTCCGGGTAGCGAATTATCATCGCCAGGATCGTTTTTGAAAAATTGCAAATGAGGTACAACAAAGCTTTCATCGCGCGTTGCCCTTATAGCACTTGCCGGAAAGCGGAACAAGCCATTGCGGGTTCCAATCCAGTAAAAATCTTTCGAATCGAGCAGTATGCAGCCAATTTCGGTTAATGCAGGGAATTTGGTATTGTCTGAAATGAGGGTCGTGAACTTTTGGCTTGAATAATCGAAGCTTGAGAGGCCGCCTTCGGTGCCAACCATCAAAAAACCGCGCTTGTCGTTGATAAGCGATGATACAAAGTAATTCACAATTTCGTTCTGAATGCCGGGTGTCTCAAGGTTGATGCGCTGAATTATCGGCGTTTTTGCTGAAGTGTTGATGCGGTTTAATCCTCCGCCCCATGTGCCCACCCATAAATATCCGCTGTTGTCGCGTACCATCGAGGTAACATAATCGCTGCTGAGGGTGCTTGTGTTGAATGCACTATAAGTATAATGTGCAAATGCTCCTGTTTTATAATTTAAACGGTTTAAGCCACCACCGGCAGTGCCTACCCAAAGCCATTCTTTTTCTTTTAAAATTGAATTGATGGTGTTTTCATTCAGGCTGTTGGGGTTGTTGGGGTCGTTGGCATAAAATTCAAATTGATTCTGAAAAACATTGAATTTATTGATGCCCCCTTTTTCGGTTCCGATCCAAACATTCCCGTATTCATCGCAATAAATGGTGTTGATAAACTTGTTGTTCAGCTTAAAATGATCGGGTCCTTCCTCGGGGAAAGCAAAAAATTTGCCCGCATAAGTATCGAATAAATGTAAGCCGCCCAAAGTGCCAACCAAAATTTGCCCGTTGGCATCTTCGCGAACTTTGTTTATGGTATTGTGTGTGAGCGTGTTGTGTGTGTTCGGTTCATTGAAATACCACTCGGGCTCGTTGTTGTTGTACCAAAACACGCATAAGCCCATGTAGGTCGAAAGGTACAAATCGCCCTTGCTGCTTTCAAAAATATCGTTAATGAAATTGTTTTGGGGCAAAGTTCGGCCATTATGGGTAGCTTGAAATTGATTGGTTTTGGGGTTGAATACCAATGCTTGGTTTTGGGTGCCAAGGTACAAAGTCCCTGTTGGCGAAAGGTAAACTACATTCACATTGTTATTGGTAAGGTTTTGGTTTTCGATTGAATAATGTTTTGTGATTTCGTAACTTTTGCTTTCATTTCGGGTAAGCTGAAAAAGGCCGTTGTTTGAGGTGCCCACCCACAGCCATTCATTTTGGCAAACAATTGAAGTGATTTTGTTGATGTCATTATCGGTATTTGGTGAACTCCATTTTACGACATACCCAAGCTGAGGGTCGTAATACGAAAGCCCGTTCGACGATCCTATCCATACCCGTTTGTCCAAGCCGGGCTCAATCGTGCTGATCATGTTATCGGGCAATGAGTTGGTGTGATGATCGCCCGATTTAAACAATTCAAAAGTATATCCGTCGTAACGGCAAATCCCGTTGCTGGTGCCAAACCACATAAACCCGTACCCGTCTTTTGCAATGGCATTGATGGTGTTTTGCGGCAGCCCGTCTTCAATTAACAAATATTGAAAACGGTAATTATTGGCTTGCTGGAAATTGGTGAATCCGTTGAACCACATAAATATGAACAAGAGGCATAGCTGTAGGCTTAATTTATTCATACATGAACGGTTGTTTGTTGAATGATTATTTACGAGCCACCTAAAGGTAACTATTTTCAATCATTTCTTTTTTGGGTTAATGTAGAAAAATGAGGGGCAACACTACAAATATAAGCGATAGAAAATCAGGCCGAGTTTAGTTTGTTGTTTTTTAAATCGATTTATCTATTTGTCCACCCCAAATATCTATCAGTGCACCGTGCTCAGAAAGGTTAAATCTACTTTTATCGAACAAAATTTTATGAAGTGCATTTTTGTGCACACCTAATGTAAATCATTAATAGTGAAAAAGTAATTAGTCTAATCAAATCTAACTTTCTGAAATATGAAACGAGAACGTAATAAATTATCATTGGTTCTGACGATAAGCGCTTTCGTGCATGTTTCATACAGCTTTAAAAAATTAATTATTAACGTATGAAAACAACTAAACTGATCAGGTGCGCTATATGCGCAGCAATTTTGGTAGTATTTAGCTTGGTTGGGTGCGAAAAATTGGATCTTTATTCAATTGATGCGCCCTCGGACCTGCAAAACAGGATCGACTCTATTGCCGCCGAAAGGGCAAAACAATCTACCGGCGACACCACTTATTTAAACATCGCAACAGCGATAGTCGGGCCCGAAGACAACAGTGCCGCTTGGTGGGCCCACTTCTCCGATTATTTTGCAATTCCGGTTAACAAGCTTTTAGTTTTAGAGTTTGTAAACTATGGCACAGGTGTGAACAATTGGAACAACTGGAACCTTGCCGTTGCCAACGAAGTTGGCGATCGCGATGCCGATGGCTATGCCGAATATTTTGTTATTCGCTCCGATGCTTACGGTTGGGGAAACGAGGATTTTGCCTTAAATATGCTTTCGCATAATTATCCCGACACCGATGGCGATGGCGATATTTGGAACGACTTCCGCAATACCATGCAAGGCGCTTATGTTACGCTCGAGGTTGATCACTCGGCTACAGGCAATGTATTTGTAACTGCAACAGCCCTTGGAACAAATGGTGTTGAACTGGTGCAAACCTACCAGCAGCCTGTTTCGGCAACTGCCGATATTGTGGCATTTTTGGTAGCCGATGGTAGTTATTTCGAAATGAAGAAAGCCTATTTATTGCCTTCGAAAGTTACAGCTGTTGATGATGTGTTTCCTGTTTCAATCTCAATTACAGGCACTCCGGCTACTGTTGAATTAGGTAACGAAAATTTTTGGGGCGACGCTGTTGCAACAGTTACTTTTGCCGACGGATCAACCGAACAGGTCGATTCTGCCGATATTTCATTCACAGTTATTCCCGATATGAACTCGCTAGGGGTAAAAACGGTTTCGGTAGCTTACAGCAAAACCAAGCAAGGTGCTTATGGCCCTGCTGTTTCAACATTCTACACGCTCGAAGTAACCAATCCGGTATCAAGCCTCGAAGTAACACAAATGCCTAACATTACCGAATACTATTTCTTTAATAGCGATTCTATATTATTCAACATTAATGGTATTGAGGTAACAGCTACCTACTCCGACGGTACAATAAGCAAGCTGGCAAACAGTTCGCTTAAGTTTGGTAAGATCCCGGCAGCTCAAGGTTCACAATCTGTTGTTATTTCGTATGTGGGTTCAACAAAAACTGTTACCACTACATGCCAGGTAACACTTGTAAAAGGTATTGCTCAGGTTGGTGCCAATGATTTCTCTACCGGATGGTGGACCGCATTTTCAAGTGATTATGCAGTTGCTTCAGGTGCAAGCAAAACGCTTACTATGTACTGTTACTCAAACGGTGTTAACAACTGGCACAGCCCATGTACTATTTTACGCAAAGCCGATCTTGCCGAATATGCCGTTGTGCGTATGGATAACTTCGGATGGGGCGATGGTTATGCTACTGCAGTGCTTACAAACGATTGGAATTGGGACATCTTCACTCCTAATATTAACGGATCGAGGGTAGTTATTACCGTTACCAACAAGGGCGACAATACAGCCGATATTTTGTACGAAGTAACCTACGTAAACGGTGAAACCCATTTCCAAAAGT
>JAFGAF010000360.1 GCA_016933815.1 Prolixibacteraceae bacterium | reverse complement strand
CCCGGGTTAATAACCAAAATTTTTGCTTGTTCTTGTTCCATTTATTATCCAATAAGAGCAGCTAAGGCTATTGAATTCAGTTTAGTTTGCATTGAATCGCCCCTCGACGACAATATGGCAGGTACCGATGTACCCACAACAATTGCAGCAATTTCGGGGTCGCAAAATTTTGCTACTGTTTTATAAAACACATTGCCTGCTTCAATGTTCGGGAACAATAAGCAATCGGCATCACCGGCAACCGGCGATTCAAATTTTTTAATTTCGGCCGATTTTTTATCAAGTGCCAAATCGAGCGCCATGGGGCCATCGCAAATGGTATTTTCAAACTCACCTTGTTGCCACATTTTTTTAAGCTCGGCGGCATCGGTACAAGCAGTCATTCGAGGCGAAACTTTTTCGGTTGCAGCCAAAAAAGCAATTTTGGGCAAAGCAATTCCAAAACTACGGGCACTACCTGATAAATAATTTACAATTTGCTTTTTTTGCTCAAGTGTAGGCATTGGCAAAATGGCCACATCGCTCACAAACAATGGTTTATGATAATTTGGTATGATAATCATGGCCAAATGGGTAAGCAAGTTGCCTTGTACAAGCAAACCATTTTCTTTATCCAATATGGCACGCATGTAATCGTCGGTGCTGATCAAACCTTTCATAATTATGTCGGCCTGACCATTATGAACCATTTCAACAGCCTTTTGTACAGCCTCTTGCTCGTTATCGCAATTGATTATTTCGAAAGTTTCCGACTGATAACCTTTTTGTTTGATATTGTTTTTAATGGTTGCCTCATCGCCGGTAAGCACCACACTTACAATACCTTCGTGCATGGCTTGCGCCACAGCTTCAAGTGTGTGCGAATCGATTCCATTGGCAACTACCAGTTTACGTTTTGGCTGTTTTTTAACCAGCTCGAAAAGTTTGTTGAACGATTTTTTCTCCATAAGCAATGTGCTAAAAATTTTCCATGTCTAAATATCAATAAAACATTCGGATTACAACATGACATGTATCAAAAATACTGCATGGTTACACAATGTAACGAGCCATGTTGCCTTATCAATACCGAACAATCAACAGGAACAATCTCCCTATCGGTAAAAGCTTTTTTTACAGCTTCGAGGGCAATGGTATCGGTTTCGACATTATACACCGGAAACAACACAGCCCCGTTAATAATCAGAAAATTAGCATAGGTAGCAGGCAAACGGTGGTCATCGTCGGGATCGAAAACAGGGCTGGCCATTGGCAAAGCAACAAGGCGGTAGGGTTCGCCATTGGACTGTTTAAGCGCCTGCAATTCCAGCTCCATAGCTTTTAGTGCTTCATAATGTTCATCATTTGTATTGGTACATTGAACGTAAGCTATTGTGTTTTCGT
>JAFGAF010000359.1 GCA_016933815.1 Prolixibacteraceae bacterium | reverse complement strand
TACGATCCCGAAGAGCGCGATTTGAATTATGTTTGGACCATGCTTTCGAAACCGGCAGGCAGTTCAGCTCAACTATCGAATACAACTACCAAATCGCCCACTTTTATTGCCGACATACAAGGTGAATACGTTTTCACTTTGCTTGTTAACGATGGTGAAAAAAACAGCAACACTGCACAAGTTGTTGTTACTGCCTTTGCAAATACACCACCTGTGGCCGAAGCCGGCAATAATCAACAGCTCGATGCCAACAAAACTGTTCAGCTCGACGGAAGTGGTTCGTACGACCCCGAAGGAAACCCGCTCACCTATCTTTGGACTTTTGTAACCAAACCCGAAGGTAGCTCAGCAACACTTAACAACTACGCAATACACAACCCTAGTTTCAGACCCGATAAATCAGGTTTATACACTTTAAGACTGCAAGTGAGCGATGGCATTGCAAGCAGCTCCGACGATGTTCAAATAATTATCAACCCATCGAATGCTATTGCAACATACAGCAGTAATTTATCGATGCGTGTTTACCCTAACCCATTCAGCGATAAGCTTTACATCGACATAAACGAAGAACTAAAAGGCAAAGTTTATTTCGAACTTTATACCACTAACGGTGTTTTAGTTCAGCAAATTGTTAGCGATTCGAACGATCAAAAAAACCACAGCATCGAATTCGACCAAAACAAATTGCACAAGGGTATTTATTTGCTCATGGTGAAATCAGAAAACATTGTTCCTCAAGTTATTAAACTTACATATAACAACGATACTAAATATTAGCCTTTATTTTGAAAAAGTATGAACATGTATCGAAATCAGTTAATTTACACGGCAGTAGTATTAATTACTTTGTTGCTTATTCGTTTTATAACAAAACATTCGATCAACAAAGCATTAAAGAAGTTTCATTTTAGCTTGCAACGCAGGCGAATGACCATAAAAATCCTCAATTTCTTTTTGCTCACCAGCGCAATAATTGCTTTACTGGGAATTTGGGGCATCGAAAAGGAGAAGTTTGTACTTTTTATTTCATCGGTATTGACCATTATTGGCGTTGCTTTTTTTGCCCAATGGTCGATACTTTCGAACATTACTGCCGGTTTCATTTTGTACTTTAACCACCCCATGAAACTGGGCGATTACATTCAGGTACTCGAAAAAGATTTCATTATTGAAGGCCACATCGACGATATCACGTTTTTCTTTGTTCACCTAAAAACAAATAATGGCGAACGCATTACCATTCCCAATTCGGTGATTTTGCAAAAAAACATCTCGATTAAGCATACCGATGAGCACAAGAAAAATGCTTAATTTTTTTTCAGAATACAGTTAAAGCAACCTTTGTTTAGTGCGTTTCATCTACAAATTAAATAAATGAAACTCATGAAAACATCTTTAATTATTTTAACCATCATTTTTGTATTTAGTTCTTGTGAAAAAGATTACAACGCATCGGGAACAAATCATCACACCGAGAAAATTGAATTGGAATTTGGCAAATGCTACACCGACGAAAATCGAAACAGTTTTTCATTTGACGAATTGATGGAAGACTCGAGATGCCCAATGAATGCCAATTGTGTTTGGGAAGGAAATGCAAAAATTCGCCTAAGCTTGAAAAGTTCAGATGACCAAGAACATAGCATTGAGCTGAACACCAACTCAAATTTTACCATCGATACCATT
>JAFGAF010000358.1 GCA_016933815.1 Prolixibacteraceae bacterium | reverse complement strand
CTTAGTTATGGAGAAATTAGCAAATATTCACCCTGGGGAAATTTTACTAGAGGAATTTTTAAATCCCTTAGGAATAAGTGCTTACCGATTATCTAAGGATACAGATATACCACAAACCCGTATTTCTCAAATTATTAAAGGGAAAAGGAGGGTTACTGCTGATACCGCTTTAAGATTTGCATCGTATTTTGGAACAACCGCAAAATTCTGGCTCGGATTGCAAGATGATTTTGATATAGAAGAGGTAAAAGAAAGTAAAAAGGAAGTTCTGATAAGAATTAAGAAAAGCGCAACTCACGTAGCATAATTTTTAGCAAGAATATATGTCAGAAAATAATAACAATACAGGCCTCAACATTATTCACATCATTCCCGGTTCGGGTGGAAGTTTTTACTGCGGTAACTGCCTGCGCGACAGCAAATATGTCGATTCGCTCAAAAAACTTGGGCACAAAGTGGTGAAAGTACCCATGTACCTGCCCCTGTTTTCCGACGAGCACGATCTGGAAGACATTCCGGTATTTTACGGTGCAATATCGATATACCTCAAACAGCTGTACCCAATTTTCCGACATGCTCCGGCTTGGCTCGACCGTTTGCTCAACTCAAAACCCATGATGAAACTGGCAGCCGGCATGGCCGGATCGACCAACGCAAAAGGCTTGGAGGAGATGACCATTTCGATGCTGTTGGGCGAAGAGGGTGCACAAAAAGAAGAACTCGACAAAATGGTCGATTGGATAGCAGAGCACTGTCAACCCGATGTGATCCACCTTTCGAACGCTTTGTTGTTGGGGCTTGCCAAACGTATTAAACAAAAGTTAAACGTTAAAGTGGTTTGTTCGTTGCAAGACGAAGATGTGTGGGTTGACCCCATGAAACCTTCGGCACGCGAACATGTTTGGAAATTGATGGCCGAAAAAGCCAAGGATGTTGACGCGTTTATTGCTGTGAGCGATTACTTTGCCGGCCGCGCTAAAAAGTGGATGAACCTGCCCGACAAAAAAGTACACACGGTACACTTGGGCGTCGATCCGGCCGATTACCCATTCTTCTCACCCGAAAGCAAACAACGCGAAATTGGTTACATATCGCGCATGAACGCCGAAAATGGAATGGAAGTGCTGGTTGATGCATTTATTGAATTAAAAAAGGACAAGCGTTTCGACGATGTTCACCTGCACATTACCGGTGGCTATACGGGCGAAGATAAAAACTTCATCAAAGCACAAAAAAACAAGCTCGAAACGGCTGGCATAAGGCCTTTTGCCCATTTTTGGGAAGGTTTTGAAGGCACACACCGCATGAACTTCCTTAAGCGGATGATGTTGGTTTCGGTACCGGTTTTAAATGGCGAAGCCTTTGGCATTTATTTGAGCGAAGCCATGGCATCGGGGATTCCCGTAGTACAACCTGCTCTAGGGGCTTTCCCCGAGATAATTGGAACAGCCGGTGGTGGAGTTGTGTATGAACCCAACACTCCCGAAGCTTTGGCCAAAGCATGGGCCGATCTTTTATCCGACAGCCAAAAAATTAAAAGCTTAAGCCACGAAGCCAGGGCCAGTGTCGAAGAACATTTTAACATTATGATTCAGGCTGAAAGCATGTTGCTGGTTTATCAATCAATAAAGTAAAAAACAACTGTTAGTCAATTGGTTTTTTTCGTAAATTGGGTATGATTTTTTATTAAGGTGATTTGATAAAACCTAAATGAAACACTTCCCATTCTTTTTTCTGCTAGTCGTGTGCAATGCCCATTTTGTATTTGCGCAAGATGTTAGCCAGATAAAAAACCAGCAAGCTGTCTCAGTAAGAGGAGCTTTGTCGTCGTCGGCTAACTTTTACAACATTAGTGGCAAGGCTTCAACACGCGATCCGTTCAACTACCTGCTTTCGGGCAATGTTGACCTAACTGTTTACGGTGTTAACCTGCCGTTTTCGTTCATGTACAGCGGACAAAACATCGCCTACACGCAACCATTCAATCGCTTTGGCATTAGCCCGCACTACAAGTGGATCAAAACCCATTTTGGCTATCGAAGCATGAATTTTTCGTCGTACACTTTGGCCGGACACTCTTTTTTAGGTGCCGGAGCCGAACTTACACCGGGTAAATTCAGGCTAGCCGGTGTTTACGGGCGTTTCAAACAAAAAACAATACCCAACACGGCCAACCCGCTCGATACCCTCTATGCGCCAACCCGAAAAGGTTACAGTATTAAAGTAGGATTTGGAAGCAACGAAAATTTTTTCGACCTTATTTTTCAGCAAATTTCCGACGACTCGCTGTCGGTTGATTTGTCGCAGGCCGGCACTGCAAGTATGAAATTACCGCAGGCCAACACCGTTTTAGGTACGAAATTCCGTTTCAAACTAGCAAAATCGCTTGTTTGGGAAACAGAAGGTGCACTCAGCCTGCTCACCAAAAATATGTCCGACCAGCTGCTTTCCGATATTGATGTGCCCATTATTCAGCAACTTACAGGTCCTTTAAAACTAAATGCTTCGTCGGAATATGCTACTGCCTGGAATTCGTCGCTCATGTATTCGGCCAGGCTGTATTCGCTGGGTTTGCAATACCGTCGTGTTTCACCCAATTACCAATCGTTTGGTGCCTACTATTTCAATACCGATATTGAAAACCTAACGGTGAACGGAAAGTTTTCAGCCTTTCAACGCAAGCTTAGCGTGAACGGGAATGTAGGATTACAGCGCGACAACCTACGAGGAAACAAAGCAGCCCAATCGGTTCGGATAATATCAATGGCCAATGCCAGTTACAACACCGGCAAGGTTTTCAGCATAAACGGATCGTTCAGCAATTACAGCATTGAGCAACAAGCGGGCCGTTTACCACTGAACGATACCATTCGGCTTTACCAAACCAACCGGAGCATCAACCTTACGCCCATGCTCACGTTTAGCCAATCAAAAATGCAGCAAATCATTCAGCTTAACGCATTAATAACCAACATGATTGACCATAACCAGTTGTCGGCAGTTAACAGCAACGTTAGCACACAAACATTCATGCTGAATTATTTGGCCAACCACACAGCCCTCGAAATAAATTTTATGGCCGGAATCAACTACACCGCAATGGTTTCGGCAATCTATAATCAAACACTTTATGGTTTAACTGCCGATGTAGGCAAGGCTTTCCTTAAATCGAAACTCAATTCAAACCTTTCGTTATCAGTTAACCGCAGCGAATTGGGGGGCGAGCCCGGCTGGGTTAACACTCTTGCTTTGCAAATAAACTACAGGCCTCACAAAAAGCATTCGTTTAAGCTCAATATTACCCACAATATGAACAATTATCCCGGAAGCTCAACCGCAGTTAGTTTCAGGGAAACAAAATCCCTTTTCAGCTATGTGTACAGATTATAAAAACCCAATAAAAAGCAT
>JAFGAF010000357.1 GCA_016933815.1 Prolixibacteraceae bacterium | reverse complement strand
GGCATTGGAATTGACGAAAACCTTAAGGAACAAGTATTTGAACGCTTCAGACAAGGCGAACTACTACTGACAAAACAATACGAAGGAGCCGGGCTTGGGCTTTCGATATCGAAAGCTTTTGTTGAAATGATGGGCGGCAAAATGGGTATCGAAACCCAAAAAGGTATAGGTTCAACCTTTTATTTCGACATCCCATTATAATTTCGACATCCCATTATAAATAATACCTGATTGAGTTATTTAGCCAATTGAACATTTATGGCAATAAGCCCTTTGGGGCCTTTGTCGATTTCGAAGTTAACCATATTGTTTTCGACAATTTGCTCGCGTAAATTATTGGCATGAACAAATATGCTTTGTTTGGTTTCCATGTCGCGAATAAAACCGAAACCTTTCGATTGGTTAAAAAAAGTTACTACGCCCTTACGGATAGGGTTTACCGGTTCTAAATCTTCCGACTTAGGTACTGCAATTGCAATCGATTCGGGGTCAATTTCCTCTTTTTGCGAAAGATCGGGAGGAGTGTTGGTTATCATACCATTTTCATCAACGTAAGCAATCATATCGTCGAAACTGTTTTTGTCTTGATCTTTCCTTGCCAAACGTTTTTGTACTTTCTCTTTTCTTTTCTTTTCTTTCTTGTTTCTTACTTCTTTTTTGTTAAAGCTTTCTTGCGATCTTCCCATTTATATAAATTATTGATTTTAAATTTTTTGCAAAAATATCATTTTAAATTGGTTATTTCTGAAAAATAACGATAAAACAGTGGTATGGTTTCAATTCCTTTAAAGAAGTTCTCGACCGGATAATTCTCGTTGGGCGAATGTATGGCATCCGACTCGAGACCAAAGCCCATTAAAATTGATTTAATACCCAGCACCTGTTCAAAAGTTGCAATTATTGGTATGCTCCCCCCGCTACGAACAGGGATAGGCTTTACACCCATGGTTTGTATCAAGGCCTTTTCGGCAGCCAAATAAGCCGGATGGTCGATAGGACAAACATAAGCCTGACCACCGTGCAAAGCCACAACCTTCACTTTTACAGCTTTAGGCGACAAGCTTTGCAAGTACCACTCCATTAGTTCGGCAATTTTCTCGTGGTTTTGACCAGGCACCAAACGGCACGATAGCTTGGCATAAGCCTTAGAGGGCAACACGGTTTTGGCGCCTTCGCCTGTGTAACCGCCCCATATTCCGCACACATCGAACGATGGTCGTATGCCGGTTCGCTCTATAGTTGTATAGCCCATTTCGCCAAACAGTTTTTCAACGCCTATGGCATTTTTGTATGCTTCCTTGTCGAAAGGGCGCATGTTAAGCAACTTACGCTCCTCGTACGATACGGGCTTCACCCCGTCGTAAAACCCTGGAATGGCTATGGCATTATTTTTATCGGTGCATTTCTCAATTAATCTACATAGTATATTTATGGGGTTGGCAACTGCTCCGCCAAATAAACCCGAGTGCAAATCGCGATTGGGGCCTGTAACTTCAACCTGCCAATAGGCTAACCCACGCAAACCCGTTGTTATTGAGGGCTTTCCGGGGGCAATCATTGTTGTATCTGAAACCAGAATTACATCGGCCTTAAGCATTTCTTTATGCTGTTCGCAAAATTTGCCCAAGTTAGGAGAACCAATTTCTTCTTCACCTTCAATCATAAACTTCACATTACATGGCAAGGTATTGCTTTGAACCATGTACTCGAAGGCTTTAACGTGCATAAAACCCTGGCCTTTATCGTCGTCGGCACCACGGGCCCATATTTTACCATCGCGTATTTCGGGTTCAAACGGATCGGAATGCCAAAGCTCAAGCGGATCGACCGGCATTACGTCGCTATGGGCATAAACCAGCACTGTTGGAAGTTTTGGATCAATTATTTTTTCGGCATAAACCACCGGGTTCCCTTCTGTTTCCATTACCTCAGCTTTGTCGGCACCGGCATCGAGCAAACTTTTTTTCAGGTATTCGGCAGCACGGTACATATCGTTTTTGTGCTCAGGTAACGAACTGATCGACGGAATACGGATCAAACCAAACAACTCATCGATGAAGCGCTGCTTGTTCTTTTCAATATATTTCAATACATCCGACATGGCAAAATGTTTTTTGATTTCGAAACAAACTAAAAATGAATGGCCTCGCCCGATATCTCAAAATCATCGATAATATCGGCCAACGAAGTTTCTTGATAAAAGCTGATGAGCTGATTGCGTATGTGCCCAAACCTACGGTGTACCGGGCAGGTAGTTATTTCTTCGGTAAAGCACGAACAGGGTTCGAGCCTGATGATACAGTTGTTGAAATATTTCTGTCCATCAACGTGTACTACAATATCGTAGAGCGTAATATCTTCGGGAGCCTTGCCCAACGAAAAACCTCCGTTTGGGCCCTTGGTTGAAGCCAACATTTTTTCGCGAGCCATACTTTGAAGTATTTTTCCCAAAAACGGTGAAGGAATTCCAAGGTCTTCCGATATTTTTTTGATGCCAATCTTCTTGTTATCTTTTGAGTAATTGGCTAAATAAATCAATGCCCTTATGGCATACTTACAGGTATTCGACAACATATATCAACTCAATTAAGGGATATGAACAATTAACTATTATTTTATAGGTTGAAACAAAATGTTTTAACGTTTTAAAAATAATAATTTTAATTGAACCCCCTAAATTGAGCCCATAAAAAAAGAAAAAAATATCTGTAAATACAGTGAAAACTATCTTAAAGGAATTTTATCGATGCGAGTTTGGTGCCTTCCGCCTTCAAATTCGGCATTCATAAAAGCATCAACAATGTTGGTAGCTTCGGTATCGCTTACAAAACGCGCAGGTATTGCCAAAATGTTAGCATTGTTGTGTTGTTTGGCCAAAGCGGCAATCTCGGTATTCCAACACAAAGCCGAACGTATGCCCTGGTGCTTGTTAACTGTCATGTTAATGCCATTGCCACTACCGCACAGCGATATACCCATCGGGAATTCACCATTTTCAACGGCGCTGGCCATAGGATGCGCCCAATCGGCATAATCGGAGCTTTCTGACGAATATGCACCAAAATCTTTTACTTGGTAGCCTAATTTTTCTAAATGTTTTACAACAACCAGCTTACGCTCATAGCCCGCATGGTCCGAGGCTACTGCAATTTTTATTTTATTCATTTTTTTTACTTTTTTATCAATGTAAGTATTTCGTGTTTTTCCTTAACAACAATTAAGGCCACAAATATAACATTTACCAAAATAGCCAGCCAAAAATATGGCTCCGAATCGGTGCGCACCCACCAGTATATGCCAAAAAGCAACAAGGCAACAAACAAATAAAACAAGAAGTTTTTCACTTTATAAGGCACATCGTAATGTTTTTTACCTGCAAAATACGATATCAATGTCATGCTGACAAAACAAACCAGAATGGCCCAAGCCGAAGCAAAGTATCCCATTACCGGAATCAATAAAACATTAATTGCAATGGTAATAACCGAACCAATGATGCCCTGATAAGCTCCGTATTTGGTTTTGTCGGTAATTTTATACCACAGCGACAAGGTGAAATATATTCCCATGAACAAATTGGCCAACAACACAATGGGCACAATACCAATACCCTCGCGATATTGCGGAGCAACTATTACCTTAAACAAATCGATAAAAGTTGACAGACCCAAGAAAATTATCAGCCCAAAAATGGCAAAATACTTCATCACAATCACATACATATCTTTGTCGCTATCGCCCCCTTTCTGGCTAAAAAAGAAGGGTTCGAATGCAAACCTGAAAGCCTGTATAAACATGTTTAGTATTACCGCCATTTTAAATGCCGCAGCATAAATACCCAGCTGTTTCATTGGCTCGGCCGATTCGGGCAACATCATGGGTAATAATATCTTATCAATATTCTGATTCACCATTCCGGTAATGCCTACAATAAGAATAGGAAACGAATATTTTAACATGCGCCGCATTAAAGCAAAATCGAAGTCGATTTTTAACTGCATGTGCGGAATAAGCATCACAAAGCCCACTAAAGTAGCCACAAGGTTGGCTAAAAAAACATAGCCAATACCAAATTCGGGCCGATAAACATTATCGATAAAACCACCGGGAAACTTTTGTGCTAAATATGGGCAAAGGGTCAAAAAGAAAAGATTGAGTATAATGTTGGTGCCAATGTTTACAAATTTGATAAGTGCAAACCTTATTGGGCGATGCTCGAGCCTAAGTTTTGCAAAAGGAATTGTTGAAACAACATCGAATGCAACAGTGATGCCCATCATAACAACATATACAGCATATCCATCGAGTTGTAAAGCAGTAGCAATGGGATTTCGGAAACCAATTACTGCAATTAGAAACAAAGCTGAAGTTATGCTTATCAGATAAAAAACCGATGAAAATACTG
>JAFGAF010000356.1 GCA_016933815.1 Prolixibacteraceae bacterium | reverse complement strand
GAAGCGAAGCGCAGATCAACCTAGCGAAGCGTAGTTAAACCTGGATTTTATATTTGCAAACTAATATTTAAACTATAAGCAATTGGTGAGTGCGAATAAAGTAAAGCAGGGCACGAACGGTTATTGAGCTTAACACTTGGAATTAAGCGGTAATTCAGTTTTTCAAAACTTTTATCGAAGGGCAAATATTCAATAAAATCGCCGGAGAGGTGATAATAGTTTATTTCAATATCCTTTAAATTTTCATTAAAACGGCTGTTGCCTGTTTTCGGAATACCAAAAACATTCAATTCGGGATTTTTAAAATAGCAAGCCGACATAAGCGCTAAAACACCTCCAAGACTATGGCCTACCAGCCAAACCTTACTATCGGAATATTTTGAACCCAGTGCCTCAATAGTTTCTTTAATGCTCATGAACGACTTGTAAAAACCCCTGTAAACATTCCCCCCTTTGGGAAATTTACTTTTTCCTAAAGTAAAAATGTGTTTATAATCGAATACATCGTCGGTTCCTCTGAAACAGATTATTTTTTGCAGAACCGAAGGATCGGCAAACGAAAGACCGTACAACTGACAACCCTTTCGGGCAAACGAAAAATCTTCAAACATACCGTACGCGTTAAGTACTTCGGCCCTTAAATGCTTGTCCTTAATGTATGCCAATCGGCACAATTCCGACAAAAACAAGGCCTTCTGCGGCGATGCATCTTCTTCAAATACAGTATCAATCTGAAAATCGACAAAAGAATCAAAAAATTTGAACGCCCCGGGTCGGAACAGCTCTTTCCAATCTAAAAAATATTTATCGAGTTGAAGTTTCACCAGCTTAAGTCTTTTTCAATGATTTGAAATTATTACTTTCTCACTTTTATAAATACTGTTATCGTTTTCAATGATGTAAAAATACAAACCCTTCTTTAAGTAAGAAATATCAATAAAATCAAAACAGCTTAAAACAGTTTTTTGCAAAACGAGCCTACCAGTCCAATCAAATAATTCGAAATTTAAACTTTCGGATAATTTCGGAACATCAACGTAAATAAAACTACTTGCCGGATTAGGATACACTTTAATTTCATTTGAGATATGCGTTGATTCAACATCAGTTATAACATAGGCACTGCCCCACTCCGAACTTCCTTTTTTATAATAAACAAGGCTTCTTTCATGACTCACAGCAGGCCCCGTATCAGCTTTATAATAAGGCCCACCCAATGCTTTGTAAAAAAAATATCCGTAAAATCCATCATAATGTAACATCCTCCAACAGCCAGAATCTTCACGCACAAATGCATAATAGTATTCGTGTTTCCTTGTCAATCCATTTGCTGAAGCTTGTGAATTTACACCAAAAGCTTCTTCGTTATCGTAAAAAACCGGATATTCGGGCAATTGATCAAAATTCTCGTTTTGCCTTATTACCGATACAATTGTGTCGAATGTAGTCCAAATTGAATCGTAAATCATAGTACGATATTGATGCTCAATGGTTCTGCTTACAGTATAAATAATTGAGTCAGCAAAATCGTCTCTTTCAATGTATTTGAAAATAATCTTTTTTGTACTGCTGCTCCCTTCAATAACTTCCCAATCTGCATAAATTTCAAAAACATGAATCTCATCACCAACCTGAAAATCAAAAACATCGAACCAAGTAAGGTTTTGAACACCTACCTTAGGTTCCGACAAACCAACCAAATGGTATTGTTCAGATTCATTTTCATTATCCAAAAAATTCAGAAAATTAAAAGCCTGAACCATGCCATAGTTTTTACTTAATTCAAGTTGCTTGTTGTTTAAGTAATGATCAACACTATCGCCATTGTATGCATAGGCTTGAAAACTAATAGTTTTAACAGAGTCGCTTAATCCCAAAAATTCCTTTACATCGTGTAATAAAACGTGTGCCCGAATTAAAACCAACGAATCGGAATAAGCCAACCAGTTTTCGTTCAAAAGAGCATTGACCCGAATATTTATGGTATCGTTGTTTTTGTTAAAAAAGCTGCAGTATCCATCGGGATGAACCAATAGCTTTTCACCAAGCCACGAGGGTTTATTTAAAACAACACAACGATAATTAGAGTAATCGACAACACGATTGAAGTAAAAACAAACATTCTCTTTGTTTAAAACCGAGTCAACCTTAATAAAGTGTTGCGCCGAGATGTTATCAAAAACCGCTACCCTACCGGGGTTTACAGGCAGATAATCTTGAGAAAAGACATTTAAAAACTTAAGAATTAGAAAAACTATTAATACCAACCGTAACATCATGTTTTCGTTTTTATTTAATTCAAAAATAACTAATTCTACAACAAGCCAAAAACAATATTTTTCGCACAGAACCATATTTAGCAAAATAATTGTATTTTAAGCCGAGCAAAAAGTTTCATTTTTGAAAAACTGATAAAGCGAATACTCAGAACAACATAAATAACCAAAAACAATGCACTTAAACCTTATCGACTGGATTATCATTTTTGCATACCTGGCCATTAGCTTAGGCATAGGCATATATTTAACCAAGCGTGCTGGTCGCAGCACCGGCGATTTCTTTTTAAGCGGGCGAAAACTGCCCTGGTACATAGCAGGCACCAGCATGGTGGCTACTACTTTTGCTGCCGATACTCCCTTGGCAGTAACCGAACTGGTTGCACAAAACGGCATAGCAGGTAACTGGCTATGGTGGAACATGTTACTTGGCGGTATGCTTACTGTTTTCTTTTTCGCAAGGCTTTGGCGACGTGCACATATTGTAACCGATGCCGAATTTGTCGATATAAGATACTCGGGCAAGCCAGCCCGTTTTCTGCGTGGTTTCAGGGCAGTTTACATTGGTGTTTTTATGAATGCGGTGGTTATGGCTTGGGTTAACCTGGCCATGGTGAAAATACTAAAAGTAATGTTCCCCGAATTAGCATTTTTTGGCCATAGTGAATTCGAATTAATGGGCATAAGCATAAGCTCGCACCTGTTGGCAGTTGGCCTTTTAATGGCTTTTGTAGCTGTTTACTCATCGTTATCGGGCTTAATGGGCGTTTCGATAACCGACACATTTCAGTTTATAATGGCCATGGGCGGAAGCATTATCCTTGCTGTATTTGCCGTAAAACAAGTTGGCGGAACCGAGGCGCTTAAAGCACAACTGGCTTCCACACCATGGGTATTCGACTTTTTTCCTACTGTTGGAGAACAAAGTACAGGCGAATCGGCCACAGGTATATTAAAAATGAGCGTTGTAGCTTTTGTAGCTTACCTTGGCGTACAATGGTGGGCCAGCTGGTACCCCGGTGCCGAGCCTGGCGGTGGCGGCTATGTTGCACAACGCATGATGTCGGCCAAAGACGAAAAGCATTCGTTATTGGCTACCCTTTGGTTTCAGGTTGCACACTATGCCGTGCGCCCCTGGCCATGGATTTTGGTAGCCCTTTGTGCATTAGTGCTTTATCCGCACGAAGCCGATAAAGGAGCAACCTATGTGATGATGATCCGCGACCTGATGCCGGCAGGACTATTGGGACTCTTACTGGCCGCATTTCTGGCTGCATACATGTCGACCATTGCTTCGCAAACCGTATGGGGCACATCGTACATTGTTAACGACCTGTTCCGTCCGTTTATCAACAAAAAGGCAAATGAAAAATACTACGTAAAAGTTTCGCGCATAACCACTTTCCTGTTAATGCTTGTTTCTTTAATCATTACAACCCAGTTTGATAAAATCAGCGATGCTTGGAAATTTATTCTGGCATGCAGTGGCGGCATTGGACTGGTTTTGATTCTCAGGTGGTTTTGGTGGCGCATAAATGCATGGAGCGAATTGGCTGCCATGCTTGCACCCTACTTCATATACCCTGTGCTGTACTACAAATTCAAACTCAATTTCGAAACAAGCCTTATTTATATTGTAGTTTGGTCAACCTTGGTTTGGCTCGCAGTAACCTTCCTCACAAAACCCACCAATAACGAAAAACTTAAATCGTTTTACAGCAAGGTGCACCCCGGAGGCTGGGGATGGAAAAAAATTGCCACACAACTCCCACACATAAAAGGCGATAGCGGATATGGCCGTTTGTTTGCCAATTGGCTGTTAGGATGTTTACTGGTTATGCTTTCGCTTTTCGGAACAGGCAAAATAATTTTTGGCGAACATACCGAAGCACTGTTCTATTTTGTTTTGGCCCTGGTTTCGGCCTGGTTAATATATCGGAACCTCAAAAAAACAGGATGGAAAAAAATTGTAAATTAATTCACTAACATCAATACTCTTAAAATGATTACATTTATTGAAAAATTTCAATAAAGTTAGTAAGCTAAAAATAACCGTTATGAGCAAATTGGTATTTTTGATTTTGGCCGTCATGTTTTTTTCGTGTACCCAACCAACAACAAGTGAGGTAATGATTATTCCGCAAGTTCAGCAAACAGAACAGCTCAAAGGTTTTTTCAAACTAAAGCCAACAACAGCAATCGTTTACTCGTGGGAATTGCTCAACGAAGCCAACTTGCTGTTCAATTACCTCGATCGAAAAACAAAACTTCAGCTCGATCAAAAAACCGATTTACAATCGAAAAATGCAATTGTACTCAAAATTGACACAACAATCAGCAATAACGAAGGATACAAACTACACATCGACAACAAAACAGTACAAATTACGGGCAAAACTCCGGCCGGTGTGTTTTATGGCATACAAAGTTTGATGCAACTGGTTCCGCAAAGGCTTAACGGCAATTATTTGATTCCTGCTGTTCAAATATCCGATGAGCCACGTTTTGAATACAGGGGAATGCACCTCGATGTATGCCGTCACTTTTTCGACATCAATTTTGTAAAAAAAATGCTCGATGCCATGGCTTTGCACAAATTGAACCGTTTTCATTGGCATTTAACCGATGATCAGGGTTGGCGAATAGCCATCGACAAATACCCCGAGTTGACACAGATTGGAGCCTGGCGCAACAGCACGCTTATTGGCCATGCGTCCGACAGGCCCGAGCGTTTCGATTCAATTCGTTACGGCGGATTCTACACCAAAGACGAAATATCGGAAGTAATTGCTTACGCCGAAAAACTTCACATTACAGTTATTCCCGAAATTGAACTTCCCGGACATTCGCAGGCTGCCGTGGCTACTTATCCCTACCTCGATTGCTTCGATCAACAGCTTGAGGTATGGAACAAATGGGGCATCTCCGAAGGAGCATTTTGTGCCGGAAAAGAAAGCGCCTTCGATTTTTTCGAAAATGTGCTAAGCGAAGTAGCAGCACTTTTCCCTGGTGAATACATTCACATTGGAGGCGACGAATGTTTAAAAAACAACTGGCAAAAATGCCCCCATTGCCAAGCCCGCATGAAAGCCGAAAATTTAGCCAACGAACATGAATTACAAAGCTATTTTATTCAACGAATTGAAAAGTTTTTAAACAGCAAAGGGAAAAAAATAATTGGCTGGGATGAAATACTTGAAGGCGGACTGGCCGAAAATGCTACAGTAATGTCGTGGAGAGGCGAACAAGGAGGAATAGCCGCAGCAAAAATGCACCACAATGTAATTATGACACCCAACCCAATTTGCTATTTCGATCATTATCAGGGCGATAAAAAAAACGAACCCTTGGCAATTGGCGGCTTAACAACTGTTGATGAAGTATATGAATACAACCCGGTACCCTCAGAGCTGGCCGACAACGAACAAAAGTACATTATTGGTGTGCAGTCCAATTTATGGACAGAGTACATACCCACGACAGCGCATGCCGAATACATGTTGTTTCCAAGGCTTTGTGCCTTATCGGAAATTGCATGGACTTTTAACGAAAATAAAAACTACGAAAATTTCATGCAACGTTTGGTCAATCACAAAAACACGCTCGAATTGTATGAGCTTAATTACAAGCCATACAATTAGTTATAGCGCTTTGATTTTTTACTTATTTGGTGGATTTGGAATTTCACCTTGTTGATGATACTTTAAATAATATGATTCTGATTTTTTTCTAAAGAAAGGATTTTGCTTTTCGCGAATACCTTTAGTTGTGTCGAAATTGAAATAATAAGTTAAACCAACCAAAAACTTTGCGGTCATATCATTTACCCTAATTCGGTAAGCATCAGCAGCTTCGTCGTTTAATTCAGGTTTTAAGTTTTTGCTGAAATTATGAATACCATCGATGTTATCGGCTGCAATAAACTGCAAACTGGTTTCGGCCGAAAAGAACAACTTTTCGCTCATTTGGTAATTCAAGCCTAAAGCCGGGCTTAAAAAACCATGCACATCTCTTTCGGGCTTGGGATAACGGCCTTTTAAATAAAGGGGATAAGACAAACCGGTTAACTCGTAATTTTTGATGTCGGAATAGCCCATCTCAACCGAAGGCATTGCAAACCCCATACCCATTTTAAAATATAAGTTCAACTTAAGGTAGCCCTTGGACCATGTACGAAAATTTATAAAATTGTATTTGCCAAAAATGGTTAAATTGGTTAAATCTGAATCATAATATATTGCATAAGGCAGGAAATCGACCGCTTCGTTATTAAAATCGTTATGCAGGTTCAACCAATTAACATTTGCCGATTGGGTTTTATAGCCTTTGTAATTTGAATATCCAAATTCAACTCCCGCTTCAAACTGATCGATAATCATTTTGGAAATTTGAAAGTTAATGCCCCAATCGGGTAAATTATTCATATCGTTGCTCGAGCCGCTAAAGTCTTTGTTAATCTCACTTAATAAAGCCGTTCCGCCCAACTGAACGGTAAAATTCCAATTGGTTTCAATTGTATTGGATTCGTCTTTCCACCCTTGAGCATTAACTTGCTGAATTTGAATAAGAAGGAAGAATAATAATATATGGTATCGTTTCGTTTTCAAAAGGCAATATTGTTTGATACCAAAAGTACGGTTAAATCAAAAAAAAGCAAACCATATTCCTTAATTGTTGATACAATGCATTACTATTCTTAATAAACGCACAACATGTACCGTACTTATTTTTTATAATGCCATAAACGACGAATCGCTTTTTACGGTATCGGAATCAATTTCCAAACCAACCTTTTCGGCTATGTAATCCCTTATTTCCTTTGCTGTTTTTAGTGCATCGTCAATTTCGTCGGGATACAAGAAAAATTTAACACCCTCTTTTTTCGATTCATCGGCAAAACATTTCACTTCGTAAATCCTTTCGGTGAATTTACGAAACCCATCGTCTCGTTGCGAAATGGTATGCAACAAAACATGATAATTTTCGGATGGACTTAAGCCTTCGAACAAAAATCGCTCGTAGGCATCGAGGTACTTTTTAACTGCATTGCAGCATCCACATGAGGCATCGGCCTGTTCTTCCTTGTACAAGTAAAACTTCGATTTTGCTTCATTTAAAATGTAATCGCCCTCGGCAAATAACTTTTGTAATTCAGCTTTCATAATCAGTAATTGGTTTTTGTTTTACAATACCCTTAAATTTACAAAAACCTCACAACCATTTCCTAACTTTTAACCATCAAATTTCCTATTATACAACATGTTTTCAATAAAAAAATGGCATATTTGTGGTTTATGCGC
The DNA here is from genome assembly GCA_016933815.1 of Prolixibacteraceae bacterium. Lineage (GTDB taxonomy): Bacteria > Bacteroidota > Bacteroidia > Bacteroidales > Prolixibacteraceae > Roseimarinus. Next base: position 3,333 of record JAFGAF010000356.1, on the reverse strand, counting down.
TCGCATTTTATCTATTAACTCATATAAAAACACACATTATGGATGAGATTCAAGTAAAAGAATTAGGAACTTATTTAGAAAAACTTGCCGATTTGGCAATTGTTTGGGGGCCAAAGCTGGTTGGTGCCATTGTGGTACTTATTTTGGGCCTTTGGATTGTTAAAATGATTTCAAAAGCTTTTGGAAAATTTTTGGAAAAGCGCAACATCGATGCATCGCTAACCCCTTTCCTGAAAAGCTTGGTTAATGTTTTGCTAAAAGTGCTGGTTGTTATCAGCGTTATGGGCATGGTAGGTATTCAAATGACCTCCTTCATCGCTATTTTGGGTGCTGCAGGTTTGGCCGTAGGTATGGCTTTATCGGGCACGCTGCAAAACTTTGCCGGAGGGGTTATCATTTTAATATTTAAACCATTTAAAGTTGGCGATTTCATCGATGCCCAAGGCCATATGGGAACAGTTAAAGAAATCAGCATTTTTACTACGGTGCTGAATACCGTCGATAACAAGGTAATCATTATCCCTAATGGTCCTTTATCCACCGGGTCGATGACCAACTTTTCGAAAGAACCTTTGCGCAGGGTCGATTTTAGCTTTGGCATAGCTTATGGCGACGATATGGAAAACTTCAAAAAAGCTATTAACGATTTTGTGGCCGAAGACGAACGAATACTGAAAGATCCTGCTCATTTTATTGGCCTTTCGGAATTGGCCGACAGTGCAGTGATTTTTGCCGTAAGGGTTTGGGTGAACGCACCCGATTATTGGGGCGTCTTTTTCGACATGAACGAAAAAGTTTACAAACGATTCAACCAGTACAAACTGAACATTCCTTTCCCGCAAATGGATGTTCACCTGCAAAAATAATTTATAATTAAGCAAAACTATCCCTCAAACTTATTTTTAAAGCAAGTTTATTAAGGTGTCATCCAACTTTTTCCTATTTTTGCGCCTCGAAATGTTAAACCCTTTATTTTCAAATAAAATGAATTTCAATTTTTCAGAATACGAGAAAAAATGGCAAAAGTACTGGCTGGACAATAAAGTTTTTGCCACTGAGGCCGACACCTCAAAACCCAAATTCTACTGTCTCGACATGTTTCCCTATCCTTCGGGAGCAGGTTTGCACGTTGGGCACCCCGAGGGATATACTGCCACCGACATTATTTGCCGCTACAAACGCGCCAAAGGGTTTAACGTGCTTCACCCTATGGGATGGGACGCTTTTGGTTTGCCTGCCGAGCAATATGCCATTCAAACAGGAACCCACCCTGCCATTACCACACAAAAAAACTGCGATAATTTCCGTCGACAAATACAATCGCTGGGCTTGAGTTACGACTGGGACCGCGAAATTAACACTACCGACCCCGCCTATTTTAAGTGGACTCAGTGGATTTTCATTCGCTTATACAATACATGGTTCGACAAAGAACAACAAAAAGGCCGACCTATTAACGAATTGCCAATACCTGCCGAAATTGAAGAAAAAGGCAAAGATGCAGTTCGCGAATACATTGAATCGAAGCGCTTGGCATACTACGACAATGCGCAGGTTTGGTGGTGCAAACATTGCAAGACCGTATGTGCCAACGAAGAAGTATTGAACGACGGTTCGCACGAAAAATGCGGCACCAAAGAAGTTGAGCGCCGTTTTTTGAAACAATGGATGTTGCGCATACCTCATTATGCCGAACGCCTGCTCACCGGCCTCGATGGCCTCGACTGGCCCGAAGGTGTTAAAGACATGCAACGCAACTGGATAGGTAAATCGACCGGTGCCGAAGTGGATTTCGAAGTGGAAGGCCTCGATAAAAAATTACGCGTTTACACTACACGCCCCGACACGCTATTTGGCGCTACCTACATGGTTATTTCGCCCGAACATGCATGGGTAAACGACATTACCACCAACGACAAAAAAGCCGAAGTTGAAGCCTACGTAAAAGCTGCCGCCCTTAAAAGCGACCTCGACCGTACCGAACTGGCAAAAGAAAAAACAGGCGTTTTCACAGGCCGTTATGCCATTAACCCTGTTACAGGTACTCAAATACCAATATGGGTAGCCGATTATGTTTTAATGGGCTATGGAACAGGTGCCATTATGGCCGTTCCGGCACACGACACCCGCGACTTTGAATTCGCAAAAACATTCAACATACCCGTTATTTGCATACTCGACCCAACAAATGCCGATGCCGAACTGCGCGAAAAAGTATTGGCCGGAAACGCTTGCTGGACCGACGATGGAGCCTACATCAACTCACAAAACGAAAAGCTTGGGCTCAACATTAACGGAATGAGCAAAAAGGATGGCATTTCGACGCTTATTAACTGGCTCGATGAGCAAAATTTAGGTAAAGCAACGGTAAACTACAAAATCCGCGACTGGCTTTTCAGCCGCCAACGTTACTGGGGCGAACCCTTCCCAATTATTCACTGGGAAGATGGCGAAGTGTCGGTAGTTGAAGACAAAAATCTGCCTGTTGAACTGCCTAAAACCGATAAATACCAACCCGGCGAAAGCGGCGAATCACCGCTGTCGAATGTTCCCGAATGGCTCGAAGTGATTGAAGAAAATGGGCGCAAAGGCCGCCGCGAAACCAACACCATGCCCCAATGGGCAGGCTCGTGCTGGTACTACCTGCGCTATATCGACCCTAAAAACGATGCCGAACCATTCAGCAAAGTAAAAGAAAACTACTGGATGCCCGTTGACCTTTACGTGGGTGGAGCCGAACATGCCGTACTGCACTTGTTGTACAGCCGTTTCTGGCACAAGGTATTGTTCGACTTAGGCATTGTTTCAACCGACGAACCCTACCAAAAACTTTTCAACCAGGGAATGATATTGGCCTTTGCCTACGAAACGGCTTCGGGCTCAAAAGTCCCGTCAGATTTGGTTGACGAGCGCGATGGTAAATATTTCCACACCCAAACCGGCGAAGAGCTGAAGCAAATTGTGGCAAAAATGTCTAAATCGCTCAAAAACGTGGTAAACCCCGACGATGTGGTGGCCAATTACGGCGCCGATTCGCTCAGGCTTTACGAAATGTTTATGGGACCGCTCGACGCTACAAAACCATGGACCGACACCGGTGTTAAAGGTGTTTTCAACTTCCTGAAAAGGGTTTATTATTTCTTTGCCGACTCCAACAACATTGTAAGCGGCGATGAAAGCAAAGAAACACTGAAAGTGCTGCATCAAACCATCAAAAAGGTAAGCGACGATATTGATGATATGAAATTCAATACCGCCATTTCGCAAATGATGATTTTTACCAACCATTGCTACAAGGTGAAACAAGTTACACGCGAAACTGCCGAGACATTT